>DASRIN010000287.1:0-3822 GCA_035649975.1 Gemmatimonadales bacterium | reverse complement strand
CAGCATCAGTCGCGCACTTCCTCGAGCGCTCGATTCAACCGCTCCAGTTCCTCGGCACTGGCGCCAAGCGGCGGAACCGGCTGCGGCGCACCCGCCCCAGCAGTTGCGATCGTCTCCCGCCGCCGCAGCACCGCCGCCAGCGCTACCACGGCGCCACCCACTACCACACCGGGCAGCAGGTAACCCCAGAGATTGAACCCCTGCGGCTTGGGTGCCATGAGCGCCTTCTCCCCATAATTGGCGACGAAGGCGTCGAGGATCTCCTGGGCGCTCTTGCCCTGGTCCCGCAGCGCCAGCACCTCGCGGTGCAGCTTGGGCGAATAGGTGCAGGAGAAGTCGGTGGTTCGGCAGGTGAACACGTCGAGGGTGCAGCCGCAGTTGCAGGCCAGCTGCTGCTCGATCCGCTGAACCTCGGCGTCATTCTCCCGATGATCGGTGGGGAGGCGGGGCCGACCTGCCACCGAGGGATCGCGAAGGGTGCCGGCGGCGCCTCGTCCGGCTAACGAATCGGCCTGCTGAATGACCTGCTGCAGCGGCAGCACTGCCAGCCCGAGGGAGCCGAGAAACCGTCGGCGGGAAAATGAATCAGTGCTCATTCCGCCGCCGTTCCCGCCAGCGTCACCGTGTAGCCCGGTTGCGGCCGGCGGGCTCCGGTGATCACCGGTCCGCCTCCCGGCCACATGGTGGTGATCCCGCCGAGCACCAGCACCAGTCCCCCGAACCAGACCCACCAGACCAGCGGGTTCAGATTGATCCGGTACACCGCCTCCTCGGTGCCGTTTACCGCGCCGGCGAATACCAGATACACGTCCTCCTGCAGGTCGCTGCGAATGGCGACTTCGGTCGAGGGTTCGAAGGTGGGCCGCTTGAAGCTGTCCACGTGCTGCCGCTTCTCTGAGGTCATGAGCCCGGCCCGCTTGCCGTCCTTCGTCACCTCCATCGTGGCTGCGCTCACGATTCGGTTCAGCGCCTCGTACTGCGAGATGCCCACGTGGGTGAAGCGGTAGGTGTGGCCGAAGGCGCTGGTCAGCTCGACCGACTCCCCCGGCTTGAGCGTGGTCTCCCGCTCCCGCCGGAACGCCATTCCGGCGAAGGCGACGAAGTAGATCAGGATCCCGGCATGCACGATGTAGCCGCCGTAGCGCCGGCGGTTCCGTCCGATCAGGTGCGCCAGCGCCAGGGCGGGGGACTCACCATGGATTCGATGCCGGGCACGGACCCCGCGGTAAAACTCCTGCCCGATGGTGCCGGCCA
This sequence comes from Gemmatimonadales bacterium, assembly GCA_035649975.1. Classification (GTDB taxonomy): domain Bacteria; phylum Gemmatimonadota; class Gemmatimonadetes; order Gemmatimonadales; family GWC2-71-9; genus CAVVWJ01. The sequence continues at coordinate 2,568 of DASRIN010000287.1, read as the reverse complement.
CGAACGCGGCCAGCGCCAGGGCCATGGTGGCATAAAGATCCCGCACCCCGAGCGCGAGCAACGCGACCAGCGCGACTATCCCGCAGGCAGTCGGAGTGATGAACTGGCGCCTGAGGTTCGCGGCGCTCGCCTTGCGCCATGCGATGAGCGGGCCGATCCCGGTGAGGCCCAGCAGCAGCAGGCCGAGCGGAACGTTCACTCTATTAAAGAAGGGAGGACCTACGGTGATCTTGGTGCCCTTCACCAGCTCCGACAAAATGGGAAAGAGGGTCCCCCATAGCACCGAGAACGCGATCCCCACCAGCAGCAGATTGTTGAACAGGAACGCCGCTTCCCGGCTCAGCATCGATTCCAGCTGCACGTCGGCCTTGAGCAACGGCCAGCGGGTGTAGAGCAGGGTGAACGCTAGCACCGCGGCCACCACCAGAAACGCGAGGAAGAAGTAGCCTACGTTGGACTGGGTGAAGCTGTGCACGCTGGCAATGACGCCGGAGCGGGTGATGAAAGTGCCGAAGATGCTGAGGAGAAAGGTCCCGAAGATGAGGCCCAGGTTCCAGCGCTTGAGCATCCCCCGCTTCTCCTGGATCATCACCGAGTGCAGGAACGCGGTCATGGTGAGCCAGGGGAGGAAGCTCGCGTTCTCCACCGGGTCCCAGGCCCAGTAGCCGCCCCAGCCCAGCTCGACGTAGGCCCACCACATGCCCAGCGTGATGCCGATTGACAGGAAGAGCCAGGAGACCAGAGTCCACCTGCGGATAGCGTGGATCCACCCGGGGTCGAGCCGGCGGCTGAGCAGGGCCGCGACCGCGAAGGCAAAGGGAATGGTGATGCTGATGTAGCCTAGGTAGAGCATGGGCGGATGGATCACCATGCCCACATTCTGAAGCTGGGGATTGAGTCCCCGCCCGTCCGCCGGAACGAAGCTCAGCCGCTCGAACGGATCGGCGGCGAAGACCATCACGCTCACGAAGAAGGCGACCACCGCGGACGTCACCCCGGCCACGTAGGGCATGAGGTAGGAGTAGCGGCGCGGGGTGAGCAACTGGGCGGCAGAGGCGAACAGCGAGAGCACCACGGCCCAGAACAACAGGGAACCCTTCTGGCCCGCCCAGAAGGCGGAGAAGATGTAGTAGTCCGGCAGGTTGCGGCTGGTGTAGGCGGCGACGTACTCGATGTTGAAGTCGTGGGAGATGAGGCCCTTCCAGAGGGCGATCGACGCCACGACCAGGCAGCCGCAGATGGCGTAGACCGAGCGGATGACCGACTGGGAGAGGTCGGGCCGGCCCTGCCACCGGCCGGAGAACGAGATGAAGACACACCACAGGCCGAGGAGAAGTGCGGCCCAGAGAGCAAATTGTCCCAGCAGTGTCATGGAGATCTCAGGCCTTGGGCACGGCCTCGTAGCGGGAGCCGCACTTGGCCAGCACGTCGGTGGCCCGAATGACGCCGTCGCGGCCCAGACGGCCCTCCACGATCACCTCGATGTCGCTGGCATCGGTGAAGGTATCGGGCACCAGGCCGTGGTAGGTGACGGGATAGGTCTTGATGCCGTCGGAGACCTGGAAGTCGATGGTGCGGGCATTGGGATCGCGGCGGACCGAGCCGGGGACCACCTTGGCGCCGACTTTGAAGCCGACGTTCTCGACGAAGGTGGAGTCGGCCGCGGTCTTGGCCGACAGCTCGGTGGGCGTGAGGAAGTACACGCCGGTCTGCTTTACACCTTCGGCGATCAGGAACCCGACGCTGCCGACGATGATGGCGGCGCCGAGCAGAAACTTGTGGCCGGCTTTCATGCGTTAAAGGTTCCCTCAAGACTCGCCAGGATCAAGAGCAAACTGGGAGTGCGGCTCCGTGTTCTGCGCGAGGCCACTGGTCTCTGCTCCGCCACAAAAGAATGCAGTGGCGTCGCAGATCCCAGCGGCCTCGCTACCAAGCTCCGCAACAGCAGCACCCTGAGTGCCGCGGGACGCTAAGGCCTAATCAACGGTCCGGATAGAAGTTAGCCACCCGTGATCGGCGCCATTGCGGCGGCCCGGAGCTAGGGGCACATTTACTCGGCACTGAACCTCAGGACGGTATGCTGAAGCGGCTGGTCCGTTCGACGCTCGCAGGATTGGTCTCCCTGTGTTTCGCCTATAGCGCGATCACTTGGGGGTCGATGCCGGGGTGTGTCGTCTCGGCCGGACAATCGGTCCATGACTCCCATGGCGGCGGCAGGTCCCACCAGCATTCCGCCGGCTCCGATCATCGGCCGGTCACCACCCAGTGCTTGGTCCATCTCTGCTGCGTCCAGCTCGCCAGCCCGGCGGGCGACCTTTCTACCCAGCTCCGTATCGCCACACCGGATCGCGCCACCGGACCGGTGCTGGTCAGCCAGCTGGTTCGCGTTCGTCCCGCTCACACCCTTCCTTTCGCCCACGCACCTCCTCCCACTCGAGGCTGAACCGCTCGTGCCGGATACCTGTTCCGGCAACTCATCAGTTCACTAGCAGTCCTGGTTCCTGACGGCTGATCGCGCGCACCGGGCGAACCCAGCCGGGAACCCACGTGGGAGAAGGCGATGCATTG
>DASRIN010000286.1:0-2479 GCA_035649975.1 Gemmatimonadales bacterium | reverse complement strand
CAGATCGACATCGACGGCGAGCTCGAAGGGCTCACTACCAAGCTCGAGTCCCTGCGCGCGGACATCTACCGCAACCTGACTCCACTGCAGCGGGTGATGGTTGCGCGCCATCCCCGCCGGCCGTATACCCTGGATTATCTCAGCACCATCTTTACCGATTTCATCGAGCTGCATGGTGACCGGCTCTACATGGACGACCCGGCCATTGTGGGAGGCTGGGCCCGGCTGGCCGGCGTATCGGTGATGGTGATCGGGCATCAGAAGGGTCGCGACACGAAGGAGAACCTGAAGCGTAACTTCGGCATGCCGCACCCGGAGGGGTATCGCAAGGCGCTCCGGCTGATGAAGCTGGCCGCCAAGTTCGGGGCGGCCGTGATTACCCTGATCGACACACCCGGAGCCTACCCCGGTCTCGGGGCGGAGGAACGAGGCCAGTCCGAGGCCCTGGCACGCAATATCCTCGAGATGGCCTCTCTGCCGACGGCCTGCATCGCGGTGGTGATTGGTGAAGGTGGCTCCGGCGGCGCGCTCGCACTGGGGGTGGCGGACCGGGTGCTCATGCTGGAGAATTCGGTGTACTCTGTGATCTCGCCTGAGGGATGTGCTGCCATCCTGTGGAAGGATGCCAGCCAGCGGGAGCGCGCCGCCGAGGCGCTCAAGATTACGGCCGAAGATCTCCTGCGGCTCAAGGTGATCGACGAGATCGTGAAGGAACCGGTCGGCGGGGCCCACATCGATCCGGATGCCGCCGGCGAGGCCCTCCGGGAAGCATTGATCCGGCATCTGACCGAGCTGCGGAAGATCAAGCCGGAGAAACTGGTGCGCCGGCGAGCCGATAAGTATGCGGCCATGGGTTCTTTTACCGAGGCATGATGAGCCAGACAGTCGAAGTTCGATTCAAGGGGACGCGCAAGGCGTACTTCGTATGGGAGTACGAGGCCGATCCCATTCGGCTCAACGACTGTGTCGTCGTCGAGGTGGAGCGGGGCCGGGACCTGGGCCGGGTCACCGCCGTCGGCGATGTGGCGACCAAGAAATGTGGCGGTTGTACCAGCTGTGCCGTCGGCGCGGCGGCCGAAGAGCCGGCTCCGCTCAAGCCGGTTGTGCGCCGCGCCACGCCCGACGACCTCAAGGTTCACCAGGAGATTCGACTGTCCGAGGAGGACGTCCGCCAGAAGGTGATCCAGCGGGTGCGCGCGCACGAGCTCCTGATGAAGGTGAGTGATACCGAGTGGCAGTGGGATCGGAACAAGCTCACCATCTACTTCACGGCCGACAAGCGGGTGGATTTCCGGGCCCTGGTGCGCGACCTGGCATCGCTCTTTCGCACCCGCATCGAGCTGCGGCAGATCGGGGTGCGCGACGAGGCGGCGAGGCTGTCCGGGGTAGGCCGGTGTGGCCGAGAATACTGCTGCTCTACCTGGCTCAAGGAGCTCTCGCCGGTCAATCTCGGGCTGGCGAAGGACCAGCATCTCTCGCTGAATCCGTCGCAAATCTCCGGTGGATGTGGCCGGCTGCTCTGCTGCCTGAAGTACGAGCATGAGTTCTATGTGACCGCCCGCAAGCGCTTCCCCAAGGAAGGGAAGACCCTGAAAACGACGGTGGGCGCCGAAAAGGTGATCGCCGTCGACATCTTCCGGGAGCGGGTCTTTCTGCGGCACGATGAGCAAGGGTCCCGCATCATCCCGCTGGCCCAGCTTCGCAGCGAAGTGGAACAGTTGGGTGAGGTATTTCCCACCGCGGAGCCTCGCGCCCGCCGGGGCCTCTCCGCTGGTCCGGAGTCCAGCAGCGCCAACTAGCGTCCCACCCGTACCCTTTATACTCTCCAGAGAAGCGGCCGCAGATGAACGCAGAGTGCTGCGCTCATCTGCGGCCAGCTTTTGATGTTTCTACCCGGGAGCTCTGGTGGCAAAGTTCTTCCTCACGACGGCAATCGACTATTCCAACGGCGACCCGCACCTCGGCCACGCGCTGGAGAAGGTCGGCGCGGACGCCATTGCGCGCTACCGCAGGCTGCGGGGTGATGCGGTGCACTTCCTCATGGGGATGGACGAGCACAGCCAATCGGTCCTTCAGGCAGCGGCCCGAGCCGGAGTGCAACCGCAGGAGTGGGTTGACCGCATGGCGAATCGGTTCGAGGAGTTCTGGCACCGGCTGGAGTGCAGCAACGACGATTGGATCCGCACCACTGAACCCCGCCACGCTCGCGCGGTGACGGAACTGCTCCGCCGGATTCAGCAGTTCAACCCCGATGACCTGTACGTGGCGGAGTACGAGGGACTCTACTGCACCGGGTGCGAGGAGTTCAAGCAGGACACCCAGATCGTCAACGGCCACTGTATCGAGCATCCGACCCTGGAGCTGATCCGCACGCGGGAGCGCAATCACTTTTTCCAGCTGAGCCGCTACCGGGACCAGGTGCTCCAACTGATCACCGGGGGGGAGTTCAGGGTAGAGCCAGCCATTCGCCGGAATGAGG
>DASRIN010000285.1:0-2720 GCA_035649975.1 Gemmatimonadales bacterium | reverse complement strand
GGCTGACCACATGGCTCAGCGGTTCCGCCGGCACCATGCATCGGACCAGCCGAGTCAGCTCCTCGGGCAGGAACGGCTTGGGCAGCAGCGGGCCCGGCAGGTTCAACCCTGAGTCGGTCCCCGAGATAAAGAGCACTGGTGGGGCGGCCGGACGAGCGGCCACGCGGCGGGCCAGCTCCGGACCGCTCAGGTTGGGCATGGACACGTCGGTGATCACCAGTCGCACCGAGTCTCCGGCCCGTTCGATCAGCGCCAGAGCCGAGGATCCGTCCCGGGCGGTGATCACCCGATAACCCTCCTCCTCCAGGACCCGCGCGAGGTAGAGCCGCAGCGACTCCTCATCGTCTACCACCAGAACGGTCGGCCGGCGGTGCAGAACTGTGGGGGACAGCATGAGGGGAAGGTTGCCGGCGGATGTCACGTCCGTGTCGCCGGCAAGTCAAGGAATGGATTCGTCTCCAGGCAACAACTCGGGCAGCCGATACTGAGGGCGATGCTCCCGGATATGACGACTCGGCCCTGGTGGGCACCGGTTCTCCAGTGGGGACTCTGGGCGGTGGTGATGACCGTTGTGATGGGTTGGCTGGCGCGCACTCGCACCCATCCCAAGCCCGCGCATGACGCCGATACGCTAGTGCACCCGCGCAGTACCCTCATCGTCGGTCTGATCTGCGGCGGATTCTTCCTGGCAATCGCTGTCTTGTCGGCCCTCTTTCCGGGCAAAACCGGGTCTCCCCTCATCACCCTCTTTTTTCTGGCTTTTGCAGCGCTCGGCCTCCCGCTGGTGCTGGACTACCGGAACGCACGGCACACGCTGACTGCCGACGGGCTTCGCTATGGTAGGATGCTGGGCAATGGCGGCGCGCTGCGCTGGACGGAGGTGCGGAGGGTCCACTACTCGGAAGCGGCGAAGTGGTTCCGGCTGGAGCTTGCCGAAGGCGAGGTAGTCCGCATTTCCGCCATGCTCAGAGGGCTGCCGGAGTTCGCTGCTGCCGTGCTGGCGAAGGTGCCCTCGGCGGCAATGGATGAGAATACCCGGACCGTGCTGGAGGCAACGGCCCGGGGTGAGCTTCCGCGGGTGTGGGGCTGAGGTGGCGTCGAAGATCCCGGTCCTGCTCCTGGCAGTTCTGCTGCCGGCTCGTGCGTGGAGCCAACAGACAACCCTCGCGCCTACCCTTACTCAGATCGTCATCAGCGGGGAAGGCATTGCGCGCGATTGCTTCCAATCCCAATACGGGACCGGCCTTGGACTCCAACTGGCAATGCCCATCATCGCCAGGTGGACGAGCCTGCAGGTGGCCGCTCGTGGCTACGGGATCGCCCTGGGGTTCGAGTGCGACACCGGCGGCTTCCCTCCTCCCGACGGTACCTATTTGGAGAATGATCGGGTCAACCTTCTGTCCCGCCCTTTCATCAGCACCGATGTTCGTCTGGCGGCTCGGACTGGTGAGTTCCCGATGTTCTTCGCGGCAGGCATGGGCTTGGCCTGGCGTGAGAGTTATGACCTGCCGTACTTGGTGCTTGCAGCCGGGATCAACCTGTTCGAATGGCCCGATGCAAAACTCAGCCTCGGGGTCGAGTACCAGTACCTGCGGGTGACCAGCGATCAGTTTCGGCGGACGTACCAGGATTTCCAGCTGGTTACGGAGGAGTTCCTGGGGCGAGTTCACGAGTGGAGCCATGCGTGGGCGCTCGGCGTCCAGGTCGACATTCCTTTATAAATGAGGCGCTGACGAGGATCCCATGGAACAACTCTTTCGGGTGATGGCGATCTTCATCCAGTATCCTCTGCTCGCCGCGGTGCCCGGCGTGATCCTTCTGGCTCTCGGACTGCGGGCGCGCCGCACCACGGCGGCCGCGGTCGGGGTGGTCTGGCTGCTCTACGCGCTCTACGAGACCGGCATGAAGCAGCGCTGGCTCTGTAGCGGTGAGTGCAACATCCGGGTCGACCTGCTGCTTATCTATCCCGTACTGCTCCTGAGCCTGGCTGCCGCCACGGTCAGCCTGCTTCGGGCTCGGAAGCCCGCCCGGCCGATCCCATGAGCGCAATGCCGGGGACTGACCGAGCCGATCTGGAGCGCATCGTCGCCCAGCTCGAGGCGGCCTGGAACGCCATGGACGGCTCGGCATTCGCCGCTCCGTTCGCTTCCGATGCCGACTTCGTCACCATTCGGGGCGAGCACTTTCGCGGACGCCCCGCTATCGCCGCCGGTCACTCGGCAATCTTCCAAACGATCTATGCTGGCAGCACCAACCGTCTCACGGTCGAGAGCGCTCGCCTGCTGCGGGCCGACGTCGCCCTGGTGCATGTGCACTCGGTGCTGGACGCGCCCACCGGTCCGCTGGCCGGGCGACACCGGGCGCGCTTCAGCCTGGTCCTTACCCGGGGGCCGGAGGGCTGGGTCATCGCAGCGTTGCACAACACGATAGAGACAGCATCCTGAAAACGTCCCGCCTTAACTCCTAAAGAAAATCGTGGATTGTGCGGAGACTTAGGAGTCGCGGTCGAGCGTGCCTCCGGGCCATGCCGCGCGCGAGTATCTCTCGATAGGGGTCACGCGGGATGAGCGAAGCAACGGTTGCGGTGACCACCCGGGCTCCGCGCACCAGGCTAGCCTTCATGAACTCGAGGCTGCTGTTTCTGGTCCTGGCGCTCGCGCTGGTGCTCGTGTGCCGCCTGCTGGCCTCCGCCTGGCTGCCGATTCGGGCCGGCGACTTCG
>DASRIN010000284.1:0-4965 GCA_035649975.1 Gemmatimonadales bacterium | reverse complement strand
GCACCCGGCTTCGGAATCATGAACCGATCCCACGAATGTAATCTCCATGCCCTATCCGCCTCGGCATGAACGGGCAGGACGGGTACGCTTCCCCGTTGTGCCGCCGCAATCACCCCGGGCTTGATCTCCCGGCGCGGTCCGCGAGGCCCGTCGGGAGTAAATGCCACGGGACGACCCGCCCGGAGTTCCCGCACGGCGCCTAGCAACGCCCGAGCACCACCCCGCGTGCTGGAGCCCAGGAGCGACCGGTAGCCGAGAGAGCGGGCAAAGTCGGAGAGATAGCGTCCCTCCCGAGCCTCGCTGACCACGATGGCGACGCCCTGGTGCCGGTGCTGCCACAACAGCGGAAGGAGGGCCTCGTGCCACAGGAGGAAGACGTTGGCCTGCCTGGCGTCGTACAATCGCCTCCAGCGCTCCTCGTGCACCAGACGGATGCGCCAGGAGGAGGCCAGGAGACGGAGAACCGGAGCACCAATCCGCCGGACGGTGCCCTCAGCCAGCTTCAGTCTCATGGATCCAGCAACTCCCCCGCGAGCGCCACGACTCTGGCAGATGCTCCGGGCTGTCCCAATCGCACACGCACCTGGGACAATCCCTGACGCTGGGCGGCAGTGCGAGGATCGGTCGGATCGAGCAGTGGACGCAACTGGTCGGCCATGGCCTGCGAGGAGGCGCGGTCCTGCAGCAGTTCGGGAACCACCTCCCGATCGGCCACCAGGTTCACCAGGCTCACCCAGCGCACCGTACGAAGCCGTTGAAACACAGCCCAGCTGAGCGGGTGGACCCGATATGCCACTACCATTGGCGTGCCGGCCAGGGCGGCTTCCAGCGTCGTGGTCCCCGATTTCACCAGCGCGGCATCAGCGGCGGACAATAACGAGCCGGCAGCCCCCCGCAGAATCTCGATTCTGCCGGGGCTGGGGTAGGTCCCGTCGGTGGTTCCGGCAACCATGACACGGTCGCAGCGTCCCTCCTGCAGAAGCCGCTGCCCCGCCTCCCGGAACGGCTTCCACAGCCGGCGAATCTCCTGGCCTCGGCTCCCGGGAAAGATGCCGAGCACCCGCTGCTCGGGTGCGATTCCCAGGCTGGCCCGCGCCTGCTCCCGATTCGGCCCCCTGGTCTGGTCGATCAGCGGGTGCCCCACGTAGCTGCTGGGGATGCCAATCCGGCTGAAAAATGTCTGCTCGAAGGGCAATACCACCGCCAGCCGGTCCACCGCCGCGCCCAGGCGGCGAGCCCGCTCCGGACGCCAGGCCCACAGCTGCGGCGCGATGTAGTAGAGCACCTTGGTACCTGCTCGGTGCGCGGCTTCGGCAACACGAAGATGAAAACCAGGATAGTCCACCAGAACGACCAGATCGTACCGGCCGTTGCGGAAATCCCGCTGAAGTGAGCGCAGCAGCCGGTAGTGCGCCCGAATCTTGGTGACCACCTCGACGACGCCAAATGCCGCCAGGCCTTCCATGGGATACCGGATGGTCGCTCCGGCGTCAGCCATGCGCTGGCCCCCCAGCGCCTCGATGGTGGCGTCCGGATAACGCTCAGAGAGTGCTCGCACGATCGCCGCGGCGTGTAGGTCACCCGAAGGCTCGCCGGCAGAGATAAGTATGCGAGGCGGGCCCCGCCGAATCATCAGGGAGTCGAGATGGCCAGGGGCTGGGTTCGAACCGCGTCGGCAACGCGAAGGGCGAGGGCGAGGGCAGCGCGGCCTTCTTCCCCGCGTACCACGACCTCACGCTGGCCTCGAACCGCGTGGACGAAGCTCTGCAGCTCGAGCGCCAGGGCATCAGCTTCGGGGGCCTCCAGCACGATGCGCTCGACGACATCGGCAAGCTCCCGTCCCGTTCCTGGTTGCCAGCCTGAGCGGACCCTCATGAACTCGCCGCCGCCACTGGCCAGATCCAGTGAGAAATAGCCGTTGGGCTGGAACAGGCGGAGCCGACGAATCCGTTCGCGGGCCACTCGCGATGCGGTCGCCTGAGCCACGGCACCGTTGGCAAATTCGACCCTCGCATTGGCCAGGTCCAAATGAGACGACAGCACGGAAATCCCCGAGGCCCGTACCTCGGTGGCCGTGCTCCCGCCGGTCAAATGCAGGACCAGGTCGAGATCGTGGATCATGAGATCCAGCACGACGGCCACATCAGTGCCCCGGGGCTGGAACGGGGCCAGTCGCTGGCTTTCGAAGTAGCGGGGACCGTCCAGGTATGGCTCCGCCGCGCGAAGCGCTCGGTTGTAGCGTTCGATGTGGCCCACTTGCAGCTGGACCCGCCTTCGCCGCGCTGCGGCAATCAGAGCATCGGCCTGGGCTAGCGTGGCGGCGAGCGGCTTTTCCATCAGCACCGGTACGCTCAGCTCCAAAGCACGCATCCCGACTTCGGCGTGCTCCGGCGTCGGGACGGCAATGGTGACCGCTTCCACTCTGGCGAGGAGGTCATCCACTTCGACAAAGGCTGCGGTGCCCAGCTCGGCCGCAACCTTCTCCGACCGTGCAGCGTCGATGTCGCACACCCCGACGAGGTGGACTTCATCCAGCTGGGCGAGATGCCGGGCGTGATGCTGGCCCAGTGCGCCGACTCCGATGACCCCGACCGGAAGGCGGGAGGTCACGCCGGAACACCACGTTCACTGGATTCGACAAAGGCCAGGAACCGTTCCACCTCGGCGAACGGCGGGAGCTCGGTCCGGGCTCGCTCCATGGCCTGCGAGAGATTCAGATCGGAGTTGAAGAAGAGGCGGTATGCCCGCTTCAGCGCCGCTACCGTCTCTCCCGGGAAGCCAGCGCGCTGCAGCCCGATACTGTTCAGCCCATACAGCTCCATCGGGTTCCCAACTGCCTTGACGTAAGGCGGTATGTCCTGGTTCACTCGCGACCCACCCCCGACGAACGCGTAGGTGCCGATGGTCACGAACTGATGTACCGCATTCAGACCACTGAGGACTGCGCGATCATGAATGGTGACGTGGCCGGCGCACTGGGTAGCGTTGGCGATGACCACATCGTCCCCCACCTGACAGTCGTGGGCCAGGTGCACGTACGTCATGATAAAGCAGCGGGCTCCCACTGTCGTCTTAAAGGTGGCTGTGGTCCCCCGGTTAATGGTGGTGTACTCCCGGATAATCGTGTCTTCCCCGACCTCGACCCAAGTCTCCTCACCGGCATACTTGAGGTCCTGCGGGTCGCCGCCCAGGATTGAGCCATCGCCCACGCTGACCCGTTCCCCCAGACGCACATTGCGAGTAAGGGTCACCCGGGGGCCCAGGCGACACCCGTCCGCCACCACCACGTTCGGCCCGATGATGCTGTACGGCCCGACCGCAACACCACGGCCCAGCTCAGCCGTGGGATCGATGAGCGCCGTGGAGTGAATGAGCGAGGTCACCGGTCCACTACCCGGGCCATCATCTCCGCCTCCGCAACTACCTGTCCATCGACGTAGGCCATCCCCTTCATCCGGCAAGTTCGCCCCCGGTTCTGCAGCATCTCCAGCTCACAGCGAAGCTGATCGCCTGGGAGCACCGGTCGGCGGAACTTCACGTTGTCGAGCGACATGAAGTACACCACCTTCTGGTCCGGGTCTTCGATGGTGCCTAGAAGCAGCATGCCGCCCACCTGCGCCATGGCTTCGATGATCAGGACCCCCGGCATGATCGGGTGTCCCGGGAAGTGTCCTTGGAAGAACGGTTCGTTAATGGTCACGTTCTTGATGCCGACGATGCGCCTGGTCCCTTCGACCTCGATGATCCGATCCACCAGCAGGAAGGGATATCGGTGCGGGATGACGTCCAGGATCCGGCCGATGTCCATCACAACTCCTCCCGCGCGTTGTCCGGTCCGGGTGAGCCGGCGGGCCAGGGCGATATTGCCCTGGTGGCTCGGCTTGGTGGCGACCACATGAGCCTGAACCCGCCCGCCAATGAGCGCCAGGTCGCCCAATATGTCACCGGTCTTGTGGCGCACAAACTCATCCGGCCACCGGAGCGAGCCGCCTACCAGACCGTCCTCCGACAACACCAGAGTCGACTCCAAGGCCGCCCCCAGCGCCAGTCCACGAGCACGCAGGGCCTCCGCTTCCCGGAGGAATCCGAAGGTGCGGGCCTCCGAGATCTGCTCGGCAAAGGCGGCCGGCGTGACCTCGTAGGAGCCGGTCTGCCGCCCAATCAACGGGTGGGCCCACTCGATGCTGGTGGTGAGCCGGAGAGTCTTGGCGGGGGCCACCAGATAGGATGAATCGCCTTCGGCAAGCTCGAAGGGCTCGGTGACGCTGTAGACGACCGCGTCGCCCGGCTGCTCCTTGATGCCGGCCTCCTGCATGGCGCGGAGATAGGGCGCGAAGGAACCGTCACCGATCGGCGGCTCCGGCCCATCGACCTCGATGGTCAGGTCGTCGATCTGAAGCGCCGCCGTGACGGCGAGCAGATGCTCGACGGTCTGGACGATGGTCTCCCCCTGCCCCAACGCCGTCCGGCGCTCGGTGGACTGCACTTCACTGAGCCGAGCAGGGATGATCGGGGCGCCGGGAAGATCGGTGCGCCGAAAGACAATGCCCTGCCCCGATGGCGCCGCCTGGCAAATAGCCGTCACCGAGGAGCCGGTATGCAGGCCGACCCCTCTGACACAGGCACTGCGGGCCAGGGTTCGCCTAGGCACGGGGGCCGCGCTCCGGCACTAAAGATTCCAGCTCGTCCACAATGGGGGCCAGCCGGTACATGGCGGCTTGGGCGCGAAGGAACTGGCGATGTGGCCGGGCTGGATGACCGCTGAATGAGGCGCCGGGCGGCACGTCACCGAAGATCGCGCTCTTGGCCGCGATCCGGGCACGCTCGCCGATCACCAGATGATCGGTGACCCCGACGTGACCGGCCAGGATCGCCTCGTTCCCGATTCGGGTACTGCCGGCGATGCCGACGCCGGCCATGATCAGGCAACGCTCGCCGATCCTGACGTTATGACCCACCTGCACC
>DASRIN010000283.1:0-5713 GCA_035649975.1 Gemmatimonadales bacterium | reverse complement strand
GGCCGTCATCCCACACGCGGCGTCGCTGCGTCAGGCTTTCGCCCATTGCGCAATATTCCCCACTGCTGCCTCCCGTAGGAGTCTGGGCCGTGTCTCAGTCCCAATGTGGCTGGCCATCCTCTCAGACCAGCTACCCGTCGTTGCCTTGGTAGGCCGTTACCCCACCAACTAGCTGATAGGCCGCGAGGCACTCCATCGGCGCATTGCTGCTTTCACCATCCAGGGATGTCCCTAAATGGTCGTACGCGGTATTACCCGGCCGTTGGGCCGGCTATCCCCCACCGAAGGTCATGTTCCTCACGTGTTACGCACCCGTCCGCCACTGAACCGGAGTTGCCCCCGGTCCCGTTCGACTTGCATGTGTTAGGCACGCCGCCAGCGTTCGTCCTGAGCCAGGATCAAACTCTCCAATGAGTTCGAACAGCTCTTCACGAACGACCTGGTTCTGTCGTCCGAATCACAAAATCAGAGTTAAACCCTATCTGAACGGCCTCTGTGTCCGCCCAGATCTCAGGGTCCGCACTCCATCACTTCGAGCTCACATCACTTGTCAAAGAGCTTGGCTGCCCGGCGAACCACTTTTGCCGGTAGCCATCAAGGATAGCTACTTATGGCCGCTGGGTCAACAGTAAGCCTCAGAAGTAGAATAGCTTCGCTGATACTGCCCAATCCCCGACCGAGTCTGCGGTCGAGCCCGAAAATATTCCGAAAGTGGGCTGGATTGTCAACAGCTGGAGCGCTTGAAAGGTTCCTGCTGGACCGCCGCCCCGCGTGGTCGAGTTCGGCTTCATCGAGCGACTTGGGAGGGCAACTCTAATGACCGCCTTAAACCCACGCAAGAGCGCTTTGGTTCCCGCCGAGCCCTTGGTACCTCTTGGCTACTGGTCCTGGGGCGGAAACCGAGGCTGGCGGCGGCCAACCCCAAGCGGGACCCGTGACCCAGAACACGGTCGCGCCTGCTCCCAAGGTCTACGTTGCGGTTCGCTGCATCAGGCACCCTCACGTCCGACCGGTTGCGACTAGCGCATGAACACCGGGGCCCTCCGCATCTGAACCGCACTAAGGAGATCACGACTATGCCGAAACTCAACTCGCTGGACGATCTGCTCGTCCACGAATTACAGGACATCTACAACGCCGAGAGCCAGATCCTGAAGGCGCTCCCGAAAATGATCAAAGCCGCTTCCCACCCGGAGCTTCAAACCGCCTTTGAGGAACACCTGGAACAGACCGAGGGTCAGGTCGAGCGGCTGGACCAGGTCTTCAAGCTTCTCGGGGTTCCGGCCAAGGGGAAGAAGTGCGAGGGCATGGCCGGTCTGATCGAGGAGGGCAAGAAGGTGATGGAGGAGGACGCCGACCCGGCGGTCATGGACGCGGCCCTCATCGCCGCGGCCCAGAAGGTGGAGCATTATGAGATCGCCAGCTATGGCTGCGTGTGCACCTACGCCGAGACGCTGGGCTACGACCAGGTCCATGACCTGCTGGGCCAGAACCTCGAAGAGGAGGAGACAACCGACGAGAAGCTGACCATTCTCGCCGAAAGCGTCATCAATGTGGACGCCGAGGAGGCCGAGGACGCCGAGGAGGAGGCCTCCCGGTAATGGATCCGGCTGAGGCGCCGAAGTCGGACAGCGTGGACGCGCTCGCGTCCACGCTGAACCACCTGGTTCGGACCTGCCGGGACGGGGAGCAAGGCTTTCAGGTTGCGGCGCGGGGGGTAGATGATCCCAACCTGCAACATCTCTTCGAGAGCTACTCCCAGCAGCGGGGAGAGTTCGCGGCCGAGCTGGAGCAGGAGGTCGAGCGGCTGGGACAGAAACCGGCGGAGGGAGGTCACCTCACGGCGGCGTTGGACCGGGGATGGACCAGCATCACGGCGGCAGTTACCGGGCGGGACGAGGGGGCGATCATATCGGAGTGCGAGCGGGGGGAGGAAATCGCGGTTCGGGCCTATCAGGAGGCCTCGAGTAGTTCCCTCCCAGCCGACCTGGGTGCTCTAGTGGAGCGGCAGCTGGTGAAGATCAAGGAAGCCCACGACCAGGTCCGCTCCCTGGAGCAGGTCCACAGCCGTCACAGTTGACACCCTTCACCATCAAGCTTTCAGGGAGGCATGCGGCCGTCCGGCCTCCTGGTTGGGGCTGGCGAGCAGCCGCTCGGTGAAGTCGACCCGTTCCGCCAGCTCGGCTACTTCCGCCCGAAGGGCCGTCAGCTCGTCGAGAACCTCCGGTAGTAGCTCGGTGGCCGGGCTAGGCTGTTCAGGATCCCACCTCGATACCAGTCGCCCATCAGCATCGCGAAACGATCCCCCGGCGACGAGGATCAGGTCATACAGATACCAGAGACCGGCACCCCCCAAGGTGCAGAGCATCAGGACGCCGGTCCCGGTCTTCCCCACGTAAAATCGGTGAGCGCCGAACGGACCCAGGACTGCCGCCAGTGCCAGTGCGACACCGCGAGACTTCTCCGACGAAACAGCCGGCAGCTCTGACGGATCCATAGCGGGCTCCAGGGGAATGATCAGCAATATCCCACCGGGGGGCCTGCCCTGTCTACCAGCCGGGCGTCGGGTGGCACGGTGGCCGCGCCTTGGCCTTTGTGCGATGATAGAGCACCGTTCGAACTCGATCCCTTGGTCGTGAGGCCAACATTCGACACGCACTGGACCTGCTCGGTGTCGCCGTGTTCGCCATCAGCGGTGTCCTCGCCGCGGGGCGGAAGAGCCTCGACTGGCTGGGGGTTGCGGTCATCGCGGTGGTGACAGCCATCGGCGGCGGTACCCTGCGGGACCTTCTGCTGCAGCGACATCCGATCTTCTGGATGGCGGACCCGACCTACCTCCTGGTCATTCTGGGGGCCACGGCGCTCACCCTGTTCTACGTCCGTTTCCGCGCCCCTTACCGCCGGGCCCTCCTGATCGCGGATGGGCTCGGCCTCGCCTTTTTTACCATAGGCGGAGTCCAGATAGCTGAGCAAGCCGGCCTGACCGGCCTGGTCGCGGTTCTCATGGGAACAATTACCGGCGTGGCCGGCGGCATGATCCGGGATGTCCTCTGCGCCGAGATCCCCCTGATCCTGCGGCGGGGGCAACTGTATGGCACAGCGACGCTAGTGGGAGCAGGCCTTTATCTGGTCCTGGAGCGGGCCGGCCTGCCCCGGGACCCAGCCGCACTCGTCGGCATGGGAGTCATTGTGGTGGTTCGCGTCGCGGCCATCATCTGGCGGCTGGAGCTTCCGGTGCTCAACCTGGAGGAGACCCACAGCGGCAGCTACCGTCGGCCGGTGGAATGACCCCGACCGGAAGGGAGTGCGCCCGGCAGGATTCGAACCTGCGACCCACAGCTTAGAAGGCTGTTGCTCTATCCAACTGAGCTACGGGCGCGATAACGAAAGTAAATCATGGGAATCACTTACGCAGGTGCCGCGCAGCGCCAGGAGGCGGGAGGAGGCCCCGACCTGACTGCCATGGCCCGTGGGGGTGGAACGACGATCCCGGCAACTTCCAGGTACGGAGATCTGGATTTTACGGCGAGGAAGTGAAATACTAACTAACCCCAACTGCTCAACCGACCTTCCACCGACGTCCTAGTTCGAGGATTCAATGGCTCGCATTGTTCCCCCGCTCGCCCTGATTCGGTCGGGTCTGGCTGAGTATTTCGAGCTGTTCATGACCACCGTGGGCGTTCTGATGGCCATCCTGATCACGGTGAGTGAGCTGTCCCGCGGTGAGCAGAATCTGGCCCTGATCTTTCTCATCTGGCTCCAGGGCTTCATACTGTGGGCAGTGCACCGACACTGCCGCCTGCGAAGTCGCGCGCTGATCGATAAGATGCGCCTCATGGTAGTGGAGCGGGTCAACAACCGCCTGACGGTCTGGCTCAGCTTGACGGATGTCCAGGCGAAGTTGGCTGAGTCCGGACGGGATGATCGTGAGGCAGTGTCGCTGGCCGCCGCCCGAGCCGTGTCACTGGAGCTGGAGAAGCTCTCATTTGACTCGCTCCGCAACTGGGAGCGACGTAACGCCCGATTCCTATACTCCCGTCGTCCCCCTAAGAACCCGCTCTGATTCTGTCCTGCCAGGCGGCTGCCGGGCCGCGATAGGGTACGGCCAGCCAGCAGTACGGCCCGTCGTAGTCAGTCGGGGCGCCGGGATTTGAACCCGGGACCTCCTGCTCCCAAAGCAGGCGCGCTACCGGACTGCGCCACACCCCGCTGTGTTGCTGAACACGAACTTAACTGTTCTCGCCGCGATTTCGCAGACCTCCAGCCACCGGCTGCGATTTCCCTCTTTCGCCTCTAAGCCCCGAGCGTACCTTATCTCGCATCAGGGGCATCAATCCAGACAAACCGGGCCGCCCATGCAACTGAGAACATGTTTGGCGCGTTCGGCGCCGCTCCTCCTTAGTGCTTGGGCCGGCCTGGGTGCTTGTGGCGGCGAAACCAGCGACCTCGGCCCTGGAACCAGTGTACTCGCCCGGAAGTATGCCTATACCAATAAGCTGCATGCGGTAGCGAACAGCTGCACCACACAAGGGCTCCTCGATACCCAGACGAGAACACTCCAGCATATCCTCACCTGCGAGGATCGCGGGTATGCCCCTCCAGTTACGATTCAGCTTACCCAATTCATAGTCGCCAATCAGACGGTCACGTTCGACGCGGACGGGTGCGGGCACACCGGCACCATCTCGGGGGAGCACATCTCAGGCTCGGTCGTCTGCCCGGACATCTCCGGCACCTGGGATGCGGATTCGGTGGGGCCGACTACCAGGACGGTGCTGGAAAGAGGCAACATCTTCTACCTCGCTGATGCCGAGTCGGGAAGCATCACCCCGCCCTGGGATGGCCCGGTCTTCGGCACCACAGGCCTGGTGCCAGTTACCTCGATGGCTCAAGCGAAAAATGGGACGCGTTCCTTCAAGTTCGAGATCCCACCCTCCACGAACATCGCCAGCTCAACGGTCATGGCGCTCCGTCCTCAGGTGAGCATGGGCGGGCCGAACGGCCACTTCATGTCGGGCTATTACAGCTTTTGGGCCTACGTCGATGCTGGGTTCAACAACACCACGTGGAACATGATACTTGGCTGGATGACGGGGGTAAGCGGTGCGCCGAGTCCCATCAGCTATATCGGCTTGGAGAACTGGACCAATAACGGCCATAGTCGCGGGGGATCAAATCTCCAAGTGGTATTCCTGCTCAAGAACTGCGGGGCTAGCACCTACCCCTGTCCCACCATCCCAGGTTATGACAATGACGGAGGCGAGTGGTATCGCCAGACCTCCTCGAGCCCGAACGGGGTCACTCCATTCCCCCGGAACCAGTGGGTGCATCTCTCGGTCTATTACAAGATGGCGCTCTCGAACGGCCAGGTCATCATCTGGCAGGACGGGGTGAAAGTCATGGACCTGACGGCCCCCACCATGAACACCTTCGGTGGCCACTCCGTGGATCCGCTCACGAACGCGTCGGGCGATATGGTCCTTCAGCACTTCGTCTACGGCGGCCCCGAGGACGTGACCCGGCGGATGTATGTGGATGATTTCAAGGTGACCGACTACCGGGTCCTGCCTTGGTTGGCTCGATAACGAGCAAGTTGAAGGCTGTGTACGAATCTTTTACGGCGCACTGAAAAAAAATTGAGACTTGACACGACTAGCGGGATTGACCACACTGTTGCCTGGCGCGAGCGTCAGAAAACGAGATGACCCTGTTC
>DASRIN010000282.1:0-2505 GCA_035649975.1 Gemmatimonadales bacterium | reverse complement strand
GAGCTGGACGTGCCCGCCCCCATTGCCAAGGTGGCGGACGCCACCGGGCTGGGATTCTTCGGCGCGTTCATCAAGATCGGAGCGATCGCCGGACTCACCTCCGTAATCCTGGTCCAGCTGCTGGGCCAGTCGCGGATCTTCTACTCGATGTCGCGGGATGGACTGCTGCCTCCGTTTATCCGGCGGGTCCACCCCCGCTTCCGGACCCCGTACATCACCTCCATCGTCACCGGTCTCGCCGTGTCGATCCCGGCGGCCATCCTGCCAGTACGCGATGCAGCCAAGCTGGTCTCGATCGGGACCCTGCTGGCGTTCGTCATCGTATGTTGCGGGGTCCTGGTACTGAGAATCCGGGAGCCCAACCTGCGCCGGCCGTTCAAGACGCCGTTCGTCTGGTTCGTGGCGCCCATGGGGGCGCTGTCTGCGGCGTACCTGATGGCGTACCTGGACTGGGAGACCTGGATTCGGCTCCTCGTCTGGCTCGCGGTGGGGCTCACGATCTACTTCCTCTACAGCCGGACCCACTCGGTGCTGGCGCGGAGGAGTGACGTTTAGCACTGTCCCTGCGGCGCTGTTAGTATTTGGAAATGCCGTACTCGCCGTCCCCCGAAAAGACCGCTCTGGCAAGGTCCCTTGCCGCTGCGCTGCAACCGGGCCAGCGGGTCTGTCTTACCACCCACGTCAATCCGGATGGCGACGGTATCGGCAGTGAGGTGGGGCTGGTCCACCTGCTGCGGGACCGGGGCATCGACGCCGTCATCACCAATCCCAGTCCCACGCCGACCCGGTTCGGCTTCCTCTTCCGCGGCCTCCCCGGAGTAGACCGGAGCCCTGAAGCGGTGAAGGAGCTGCGCCGAGCCGATCTCATCGTCGTGCTCGACATCTCGGACCTCAACCGCCTGGGTATGCTGATCGATACGGTGCGGGACCGAGGCGTTCCGGTCGCCTGCATCGATCACCATGTCAGCGCCGGGGTGCTTCCCCCGGGACCCCGTTACGTCGATCCCGAAGCGGCAGCGACCGGAGAGCTGGTATACGAGCTGGCTCGCGCCAACGGCTGGGAGGTGACCCAGGCAGCGGCGCGGGCGCTCTACGTGGCCGTCCTCACCGACACCGGCGGCTTTCGCTTCAGCAACACCCGGCCGCGCACCCTGCGGATCGCAGCGGACCTGCTGGAGACCGGAGTCGACCCGGAACAGATCTACACCGAGGTCTACGCCCGGGCGCCGGAAGGGAGGCCCCGGCTGTTCGCCGAGGCGCTGCAGACGCTGGTCGTGGAGCCCGAATACGGACTGGCCTGGGTAACCGTACCGCCCGGATCCATCGAGCGGCACGGCGTCACCTCGGACGACCTCGATGGGGTGGTCGAGTTTCCCCGGTCGATCGAGGGAGTCCGGATGGCGTTGCTCTTCCGGGAGATTTCCCAGGGGAGGGTCAAGGTGTCGCTCCGCTCGGTGGGCGACGTGGACGTGGCCGCCTTCGCCAAGGCGTACGGGGGCGGGGGGCACACCAAGGCGGCGGGACTTTCCCTGGTCGGCTCCCTGGCCGAGGTCCAGGCGACGGTGCTGAAGGCGGCAAGGGAGTATTTGGGGACCGATGGGGCTGCCAATCACGAGTCGCCAGTCACCAGTCGCCTGGCAGGTGACGGCGGCTCGCAGGCACTTCATCCAGATCGCCGGCGATCGGATAAAGATTCCCGCGCGGGATAGAAGGGGACTGGTGACCGGCGACTGGCGACCCGCAGTATATTTCCACCATGGATACCATCGACCGCATCGAGCGAACCCTCGACACCCTGCGGCCCTACATTGCCTCGCACCGGGGCCAGGTCGAGGTGGTTGACTTCGACGAGCAGGACGGAGTGCTTCTCCTCCGATTGGGGGGCACCTGCCATGGCTGCTCGGCGTCGACAGTGACTCTCAAGCAAGGCATCGAGAGCCGGCTGCGGCAGATGGTGCCCGAAGTGAAGCACGTCGAAGCAGTGTGACTGAGTCCCTCGAATCCAAAGTGACGGCTGCCCTGGCGGGGATCCGGAATCCCCGGCTGGAGAACGATCTGCTCTCCGCCGGCATGATCCGGGATCTCAGTGTCAGTGAAGAAGGCCGGGTCAGCTTCACCTTCCTGCTGTCGCCGGACGATCCTGCCACGCTGGTCCGGCAGGCGCGCGCCGCCGTCAGCGCGGTAGAAGGCGTCCGCAAGGACGAAATCAAGATCAACGTAAAGAATCCGGCTGGCCCCGCCCGCCCCACGCACGGGCCGCCGACGACCGCCAGCGCGCCGGTGCCTCCGGCTCCCCAGCCGGTCGACCAGCCGAACCTCGGCACCATCATCGCGGTGTCCTCGGGAAAAGGCGGGGTCGGGAAGTCCACCGTGGCGGCCAACCTGGCGGTGGCGCTGGCCCAGAGCGGCCTTCAGGTCGGAATCATGGACGCCGACGTGTACGGGCCCAACATCCCGCGCATGTTCGGGATCTTCGACCGGCCGCCGGTGATGGGGGGAAAGATT
>DASRIN010000281.1:0-4021 GCA_035649975.1 Gemmatimonadales bacterium | reverse complement strand
CTCGATGTTACCGGCGGCCGGGTGGTCAAGGGCGTGCGGTTCGAGAACCTGCGCGACGTCGGTGATCCAGTGGAGCTGGCCGAGCGGTATGAGCGGGATGGCGCCGACGAGATCGTCTTCCTCGACATCTCCGCCAGCGTGGAACAGAGGCGGACCCTGCTCGACCTGGTCCGCCGCGCAGCCGAGCGCCTGTTCGTGCCACTCACCGTGGGCGGCGGCGTGCGGTCCGTCGACGACGTAGGCCGAGCCCTGCGCGCCGGTGCCGACAAGGTGAGCCTCAACTCGGCGGCAATCGAGCGGCCCGAGATTCTGACCGAGGCGGCGGAGCGGTTCGGCGCCCAGTGCGTGGTGGCGAGCATCGATGCCCGGCGCGAGCCGGGCCCGAAACCGTCGTGGCGGGTGTACGCTCGGGGCGCGCGGACCCCGACCGACCTGGATGCAGTGGCGTGGGCCCGGGAGTGCGTGGCTCGGGGCGCCGGAGAGATCCTCCTGACCAGCATCGATCAGGACGGTGGCCGGTCCGGCTACGACCTCGAGCTTACCCGTTCGGTGGCTCGGGCCGTGCCGGTTCCCGTGGTCGCATCGGGCGGCGCGGGACACGCCGGTCACGTGTGTGCGGTGCTGCGCGACGGCGAAGCCGATGCGGCGCTTGTCGCGGGGATTCTGCACGACGGCAACACCAGCGTGGGCGCCATCAAGCGGGTGCTCCGCGCCGGCGGACTTCCGATACGGGAGGTCGCATGATTACTGACACCGAGTCTCTGATGCAGGCGGTGGCCGAGGTCGCGCGGGCCTCGGGCGATGTGGCGCTGCGATACTACCGGTCCGGACTGGCGGTCGAGACGAAGGGAGACGGCTCACCCGTCACGCTGGCAGATCGCGCGGCGGAGCAATTGGCCCGGGAGTGGATCGCGCGGCGGTTCCCCGCCGACGGCATCGTAGGCGAGGAGTTCGGGGTCCAGAACGCCGGGGCGGATCGGCGGTGGATCATAGATCCGATCGACGGTACCAAGAGCTTCGTGCGCGGGGTGCCGCTCTGGGGAACGCTCGTCGCCGTAGCGGAGGGAGACCAGGTGCTGGCCGGTGCGGCATACTTTCCCGCAGTTGGAGAGCTGGTGTCGGCGGCGACCAGCTACGGCTGCTGGGCGGACGGAGTCCGGGTCCGGGTGTCGCCGGTGTCGTCGCTGGCCGCGGCCACAGTCCTCACCACCGACGACCGCTTCCCTGCCCGACCGGCTCGGCGGGCCCGCTGGGAAGAGTTGGCGCGCCGCGCTGCTGTCGCCCGCACCTGGGGCGACTGCTACGGCTACCTCCTGGTGGCCACCGGTCGCGCCGAGGTCATGACCGATGACGTCGTTGCGGCTTGGGATGCAGCGGCCCTGCTGCCCGTGATCACCGAGGCTGGAGGTGTGTTCACGGACTGGAACCGACGGGTGACTGCCTTCGGTAGCGGCGTCATCGCTACCAATGCGGCGCTGGCGGAAGCAGTGCGGGAACAGCTCTGTGAAACAAACTCCGGGGTGATCGAGGCGCTGAGAAATGATTGACCTGGAGAAGCTCGACTTCGAGAAGGGCGGCGGGCTGGTCACCGTCGTCACCCAGGACGCCCAATCGGGCGCGGTACTCATGGTGGCCTACGCCGACCGGGCCGCGCTCGAGCAGACTATCGAGACCGGCGAGATGCACTATCACTCGCGCTCGCGCGGGCACTGGCACAAGGGTGAGACCAGCGGGAATACCCAGCGGGTCATTTCTCTCACGGCCGACTGCGACGGAGACGCGGTCATCGCCCGGGTCGTTCCGGCGGGGCCGGCCTGTCACACGGGAGCGGTGTCCTGCTTCGGTCCGCTGGCATTGGCGGCGGATGCACTGGGCGAGCTGGATGCAACGATCTCCCAACGCGCTGCGACCGCTCCGTCCTCATCGACCTTGAGTTACACCCAGCTGCTACTGGGCGACCGGAACCTTCGCCTCAAGAAGCTCGGTGAAGAGGCCGCCGAGCTGGTGACCGCCTGCGCCGATGGCGACGCGACCAGGACAGTGGAGGAGGCCGCCGACCTGTTGTACCACGTGATGGTAGCCTTGCGCGGGGTGGGGCTTACCTTCGGTGACGTGCAGCGGATCCTCGCCCAGAGGGCAGCAGGATCGAAGGGATCGCACTGAAATCAATCCAAGGCACCACCACGTTTCTCAGTCAGTAAAGCCTGTGCGGTAGTACGCGGCCCGAACCGAGTCGGCTTGACGGGCCAGTTCGGCTTGGTAGCGCAAAGTGGAATCTCGGTACGCGACACGAACCGAATCGGCTACCCGAGCAAGTTGTGTTTGGGAGCGCAAAAGGGAATCTCGGTATGCGGCACGAACCGAGTCGGCTACACGAGCAAGCTCGGTTTGGGAGCGCAACAGGGAATCTCGGTACGCGGCACGAACCGAGTCGGCTTCACGAGCAAGTTCGGCTTGGGAGCGCAAAACGGAGTCTCGGTATGCGACACGAACTGAGTCGGCTTCACGTACAAGTTTAGCCTGGCACTGACAAGTGGAATCCTGGCCTTCAACGGAGCCCGCGCCCAGAGGAAGCAAGATGAAGAAGCAGAGTACACGGTAGCGCACGCAACACCCCCTGAGATTATGGTACCGCGCGATCTGGGGAGTCGCTAGGGAGGGTGCCGCGATCAAGTAGGCGAGAGAAAGTAGATGAAGAAAGCCCCGCAACTCAGTGGGAGTGCGGGGCTTCGAATGATAGCAGGGGCGGGACTCGAACCCGCGACCCCGGCATTATGAGTGCCGTGCTCTAACCAGCTGAGCTACCCTGCCGTCTTAACAACAGTGAGCGGTAAGCCGTGAGCAGTGACCTGGAACTCCCCCTCGAGAGGCCTCCCGCGGCCTGAAAGATAACTCTAGCCCAGGCTGTGCCGTTCTAGGCACCCGCTTACCACTCACCTCTCACCGCTCACCTCTTTACCCGTCGGCACGAGACGATACAGGAACTCCCCCGGCTTCAGCATCCCGAACCGCTCCCGCGCCACCCGCTCCTGCATCCGCGGGTCCCGCTCGATGGCCCTGGCGAAGCGGTCCAGGGAATCCACCACCTGCTGCAGCCGAACCACGCTGGTACTCTCGGCCACGACTTCACGCCGCAGCGTGCGCAGATCCAGGATGCTGTACTCGCCCCGCTGCAGCGCGAAGTAGGTCGCGAGCAGGAGCCCGGCCAGGATGGCCCAGCGTCCCGGACTCACAACTGATACAGGTCCCGGCCCGGGTAGTGAGCCAGCTCGCCCAGCTCCTCCGAGATCCGGAGCAGCTGGTTGTACTTCGCGGTCCGGTCGGTCCGGCTCGCGCTTCCGGTCTTGATCTGCCCTGCCCCGGTGGCAACGGCGAGATCGGCGATGAACGTGTCCTCGGTCTCGCCCGACCGGTGCGAGATGATCACGCCGTACGCGCTGCCCTTCGCCAGCTCGATGCACTGCAGGGTCTCGGTCAGGGTGCCGATCTGATTCACCTTCACCAAAACCGCGTTCCCCACCCCCTCCTCGATGCCCCGGCCCAGCCGATCGACGTTGGTGACGAACAGGTCGTCGCCCACTAGCTGCACCCGCTCGTGCAGCCGCTCGGTCAACAGGGCCCAGCCCGGCCAGTCGTTCTCGGCCAGGCCGTCCTCGATCGAGACGATGGGATAGCGGTCCACCCAGCCGGCGTACAGATCCACTATGTCCTTGGCTGAACGCCGGCTGCCGTCGCCCTTCTTGAAGACATACTCACCGTCCTGATACAGCTCGCTAGCCGCGACGTCGAGGGCGATGGCCACGTCCCGGCCGGGCTCATAGCCCGCTGCCTTGATGGCCTGCATGACGACGTCGAGCGCGGCCTCATTGGACGGCAACATCGGTGCAAAGCCGCCCTCGTCGCCCACCGCAGTCGAGAGTCCCATTTTGCTCAATACCTTCTTCAGCGCATGGAACACCTCGACCCCAATCCGCAGCGCATCGGGAAAGTTGTCAGTCCCGATGGGGACGATCATGAACTC
>DASRIN010000280.1:0-3858 GCA_035649975.1 Gemmatimonadales bacterium | reverse complement strand
TTACATCACGTAATCTGTATTCTAGTAGTGCCTCGTTTCTGGTTACTTCACCGGTTCGCCCCGCGTCACGCAATGCTAGTTTTGTTATTGATCCGGGTAAAGTGATCGATTGACCGGGTGTTGGTTGGGGGATAGGTTGATTGAAACAGCGCTAAATCACTGGGCGGAGTCGCACGCGGATAGCACCCGACGGAGGGCAGGATGTCTGCTGGAACGCTGTTGCGTCTGTGTGGTCTGGCGGCCATCGTGGCGGCGGGCCTCATCATCCTCTCCGAGATCCTCGCGATGGGCACCGACATAATGAACATGGCGGCGATGGCGCGGATGCCACTCTCGCCTGCCTGGATTCCTCTCAACCTCCTGCAGCTGTTCGGGGTTATTCTGCTGCTGCTGGCGCTCGTCGGCTTCTATGCTCGCCAGGCAGCGGTCGCCGGTGGCCTCGGCCTCGTTGGCTTTCTGGTCGCCTTTCTCGGTACGGTCATGTTCGCGGGGACCGGCTGGTCGAATGCCTTTACGGCCCCCGTGGTTGCGCGCACCAACCCGACCCTGCTCGAGGGCTTTCCGCCCTCTCCCCTGGGCGAGGCCGTCCTCTACTCCGCGGTGCTCTTCGCCGTCGGCCTAATTCTCTTCGGCATCACCGTCATCAGGGCTGGCGTGCTGCCCCGCACCGGTGGCTGGTTGCTGGTCATCGGCGGCGTGCTGAGCCGGATCATGCCAATCCTCCACCAACGCTTCGACATTTACCTACCGCTCGATTCCTGGGTGACGAGCGCCGGCCTGATCCTGCTTGGCTACGCTCTCTGGTCGGCTCGTACCGGAACCGCCACCGAAGCGGCCGCGTAGCTTCCAGGAGCCGCCTCACCTGACTGTCGTCGATCGGGCCGCCGTACTGGAGCAAAGTACCATGTACTAATGCGAGCGTTACGTGGCGGCATGCAAAGAGCTGAAATGACCCTGACCGATCCCGTCGAAGTCACCTGGCAGGAGCTCCAGGTCGATGGCGCGCCGCTCCGGGCTTTCGGCGAGACGCTTCGCCGCGACGGCGTCGTCATGCTGCGCGACTGCCCACTCCAGCGGAAAACCCCACCGGCGGTCCTCTACGAGGTTGTTGAGCAGCTCTTTTGCCTCCCGCTCGAGCGCCTCCTCAGCTTTGAAGTGGCTGACCCGAAAAATGAGGGCGGCTACGTACGTTCCGGACACTGGCGCGGGTCGCTCCTGCCGGAGGGCTGGCACATCGTCAGCGAGACCAGGCCGCCCGTCCGGCCAGGGCGGCCCGCGAGCGTTTGGCCGAGCGAACTGCCGCGCCTGCGCAGTGTGCTGCTCCCTTATTGCGCCCAGCTCACCGCTGCGGCGGATACCATCCTCTCCGCCATCGCGCGTCTCTACGCCCGGCCGGCTGACTACCTCCAGCGGCTCCGCACCGGCGCCGAGGACGTCATGCGCTTGCTCCACTACGAAGCCCCGCCGGGCGAGGAGCCTCAGGCGTTCCCTGGCCATACCGATCTCAGCTTGATAACTCTGTTCCCGGCGGCCACCAGCCCCGGGCTTGAGCGCGAGGTCCAGCCGGGCATCTGGCAAGCGCTCGACGTCCCGGAAGACGGATTGCTCATCGGCACCGGCGGAGCGCTCGGCGTCCTTACCGATGGCGACCTCCGTCCGCTACAGCATCGGGTGCGTCAGCTCAGCACATCGGGTGTGGCTAAGCGCTACTCGGTATCGATGTTCGTAAATCCGCGCCCGGATATCAAAGTCACTCTCCTGCGAGAGTCATCCGGCGGAGTAGGAGATGAAGCAGACCAGCGCGCCCAGACGTTCGAGGCGTGGTTCCAGGAGCGCGTGCGCCAAGCCCAGCAGCGGGACGGCGCGTGCTGACACCTGTGCGTCCGGACCGTGGGAGCGCTCGCGAGACAGAGCACCTGGCCGCGGGCTGGCCCTGCTGGGTAGCATAGAGAAGGAGAACGAGCATGAGTAGAAAGGGACTTACCGAGGTCTTGACGCGGGTAGCACTGGAGCCCGACTTCCGATCGCGTATCCACCAGGATCCCAGCCTGCTGGATGCCTTCGACCTCACCGAGGCCGAGAAGGAAGCATTGCGCACCCAAGACTCCGACGCCCTCGACTCCATGAGCGTAGATGAGCGCAAAACGCCGTGGTTCCTGGCTAAGTCCATCTAGCCCGACGCGCACGTCCGGCGGCGATCGGCTCAGCGGCGCCTCCACCATTGCTCCCGGCCGGGTGGAGACCCACGGTGAACTCGATCACCTGCTGTTCCGGCCGCGGCTGCACCCGGACGTCGTGGTGCGCCGTCTCGAGTCGTATCGTGATGGTCCCTATTACATTTTAAAGAGCCCGCAGAGTGGCGCCTATCTACGCCTGGGCCCACGCGAGCACGAGTTTCTCGACCTGATGGATGGCCAGCGGACCATCACCGAGATCGCCGTCGAGGGCTTTTATCGGCATCGCCGCCTGGGACTCGCGCTAGTCGCCCAACTGACGGAGCTGCTCCATCGGGAGGGCTTCCTGATCACCGCGCCCGAGGTGGCGCCTCTTGTGAGCCAGGCTCCATCCCCACCGGACAAACCCGCGGCGCGGGTCAGGCGACTCGTTGCTCGGCTGTTCCGGGACGAGGTTACTCTGCCCGGCATCGATGCGTTCGTCACACGGCTCTATGCGTCGGTCGGCCGACTGTTGCTGGCCCGACCCGCCATCGCCCTCTATAGCCTCGTCGCTCTTTGCGGCCTCCTGACATTTCTGACCTCGCACCGCCTTCAACCGGTGGACCTGTTCGCCCCCCGCGGCATCGAAATGTTGTTCCTGGTCGCCCTGTTCGTTGTGCTGCTGATCTTCTGCCACGAGCTGGCGCATGCCCTGGTCTGCAAGTCGTTCGGCCGCGAGGTGCGCCGGGGCGGCTTCGCCCTGTATTTCGGCATCCCCATTTTCTTCGTCGATACGACTGACATCTGGCTGGAGAACCGCGGGCGTCGCATCGCCGTCTCGGCGGCCGGACCCTTCTCGGACCTCACGCTCGGCGGAGCCTGCTCGCTCCTGGCAGTGGCTCTGCCGGTGGACGCCGCCGACGCGGTCCTGTTCCTCGCCAGCATTGCCTACCTCGCGTTCCTCGCGAACCTAATCCCCCTCCTCAAGCTGGATGGCTACTACATCCTGGTAGACCTTCTTGAGATACCCATGCTCGGGCCTCGCTCGTTTGCCTTTGTCCGGGAGCACTTGCTTGGCAAGCTCTGGCGAAGAGAGCGCTTCGATCGGGAGGAGCTGCTATTCGCCTGCTACGGCCTCCTGGCCGGGCTTTTCGCCGTCCTGATGTTCTTTTATGCCGTCCGACTCTTGGAGATGCAGCTCGCTGGCCTGATCGACAGCCTCGCCAGGGGCGGCAGCTGGCTGGTGGCGCCCCTCGCCCTGCTCCTTCTCATCCGGCTTGGCATCCCCCTCCTCCTCCGAGCGACCCGGGCGCTCACCGACACCGCCCGCCTCGCCACCCATACCCTCCGAATGCTGGACAATGACCAGCGGCCGAACGTCGATCGATCACCATCCATTGTCGACCCATTAGGGAAGCAATGAAGGATTTCTTCAGGGGGGCCTTCCGGCCAAAGCCACCGATTTCACTGAAGCACGCAGGGGGCGAAGGATTGTATCGGGTGCAAGCCTGTTACGCTCGGGCTGCATGTGTTGGATTGACCGGATGCACAGCGCGGAAGCTGATTGCAATACGGTTCCACGCGTTGATCGCGGCAACCGCGACGGTCAGGTTCACCAGTTCGGTTTTGGAGAAATGTCGGCTGGCCTCGTCGTAGACGTCGTCGGGAACCCCACTCTGCGACACAAGTGTCACCGCCTCGG
>DASRIN010000279.1:0-5984 GCA_035649975.1 Gemmatimonadales bacterium | reverse complement strand
AGCTAGAAGTACGACTCGTCTGCCCCTGCCCGGATTGCCTTCAAGTTCCCCGGCTGTCCCCGTGCAGCCGTCTGAACCAGCGGCAGGGCACGCCAATGTCCGGGATCTCCCCCGAGTCGAGGCCTCGTGGCGGCCTCGCCGGCATACTGGCCCAGAATCCCGTAGTTCTGCTCTGCGTCCATGACGTTGTGCCACAGCCGGGTGTTGTCTGGTGGAATCTCGTAATCCATGACGGCCCAGTTCTTTTTGAACCACTCGTCGAGCCAGGCAAAGACAACCGATCCGGCCGCCCCAGCCTCCCGGATCTCCCGGGTGAGGCGGGCGTCGATGGCGGCCATGGCCCGCTCGTCGTGTCCTCCATGACTCCAGCCTTGAGGATGGAGGTGGGCAATACCCCGGCTGGAAGGCACTCCGTACTCTGCGATGACCGTTGGCATGACGGCATGATGGGTCACCAGCTCTCGCAGGTAGCCGAAGTAGCTGGAGAGCCCTTCACTCGAGCGAGCCCGCCGGTAGCTGGGATCCAGGAGCATGAAATCCGGGTAATACGGATAGGCGTGGTAACTCGCGAACCAGCCAGCTGGGTTTGCCGGTGTGGGCTGGATCAAATTGGCATCCAGCCCGATTGCGTCGTTCTCGTACTCGAGCCTCTGATAATGTGCCTTGCGGCCCGAACGCCGACGCCAGACTGCCTCCTCGGCTGTGTTCGCCTCTGTGGGATGCTGTAGAGGGTCCAGCGTTGGCCAGTTGGTGTACGCAATCGGTCGGATGACGTTGTAGCCATCGACTTCGTATCTGAGCATCATATCGCACTGCTGCGCCAGCCAGCGCTCCATCGCAGGAGCTTTTGCCGCCTGGAGGAATCTCCCGGCGTAGGCGCCGGCTGCATTCCGGCTGTCGTAGGCCTTCACTGCAAACGGCTCCCACTCCCGCCCGAGGATGTAAGCCAACACCCAGCGTGACACATCGGCGTCGTACCGTCCTGCGGCGTGGCCTGGTCGAGGCGGGATTGTGATTGAACCGTGTACCAGATCGACCACTCTTCGCGTCTCAGCCTGGAACCGTGCCTTCCATCCGGGATCATCGAAGTCATGCCGGGGAGGCAGCTCGGTCCAGACTCCGTGAATTAGCCAGAGCGTGCGGTCGGGATGAGCAAGGTTCCAGGCCCGCAGGGCTCTATAGAATGGAGGAGGGAGAATGGTGTAGAGTCGCAGCGTGTTGGCGTTCATCGCCGCCAGGGTATCGAGCCAGCCGGAATAGAGCGACGAATCGGTAGGGAACTCCGATGGGTAATGTCCTGGCAGAGCTACCCCGAGATTGACCCCCTTGATGTAGAAGGCCCGCCATCCCGTTGGCGTGGAGATCTCAAAGCGCTGCCCCTGCGTGCGCGCCACCAGCTGCAGGTTCGCAGGCCGCACTCGCCTTTGGGGAGCGGGGCGCTCCCAGTCGGGCGAGATCCGGTTCAGGAAGCTTCGGAGATCCTGGTTGGCCGGCGCCAGCCCAATGGCTCGACGGCCGGCCGAAACCGCACGGACGGTATCTCCCTTTCGAGCGCTGGCCCGGGCTCGCCCTTCCCAGGCATCAGGGCTGGTGGAGTCCCGCGCGAGTACCAGCGTGAAGAGGGAATCGGCATCCCGGACCAGCCCCTGGCGCAACCGGGTGAAGCCCAAACCCGTCACCGCGTCCAGATTGTGCGGACACAATTGGTGGGCCAGCGTGAATTGCTCCACCGCTCGGGCGCTGGAGTCGGCCCGGTACGCTCGCCATCCACTTTTGAGGACTGAGTCAGCCGCGGGTGGGCACTTGTGCTGGGCGAAGAGCGGGCCCTGGATCAGCAGCAGGGCGGCGAGCGCTCCGCCGGCCACTCTCCAGCCATATATGTTCATGGGCATGTCGACGGAGCAATCTACCGAAGCCACCCGCACGCTGGGACGCTCACTTATCGATACCTTCGGACGGGGATGGTCGAGGGCTGATATTCCTCTATTGATGTCGGTGTACGCCCCCGACGCGGTATTCGTGGAGACTCCGTTCACCCCCGCCCTCCGAGGTGCCGATGCGATTCGGGGCTACTGGAATGAAGTGCCCTACAACCAATCCGAGATCACCTTCAGCTCGGGCGAGATCTACGCGGCCGGGCCCTGGTTTGGGACTGAGTTCAAGTGTGTCTTCCGCCGCCGCCGGACTGGAGAATGGGTGGAAGCCCGAGGCGCCATATTCTGTGAGACCGACGCCGATCGCATTACCGAAATGCGGATGTACTGGCATCGCTGGAATGGAGGAACCGAGACCAGCAAGCCCTGACTTGATAACTGTCCGCACCCGGCCGCAAATGCCTGAAAACAGGACGTTTGAGCCCCGCTCTCTGGACCTAAGTACTTAGCTTCCAATGCCATAGGTGGTGGCACGCGGTTCGCGGCAGGTTTCGACGATGTCCGACTCTGTATCTGCGTTCCCCGTCGTCAGTTCCATGTCCGGCCCAAGGTCGTTTCGGGGGGTGCCATGATTTCCGCGCTGCTCCTTCCACTGCTGCTCGGCGGTGAGCCGGTCCCGGCTTCCGCCGTGGTGTCCGTTCAGGACGAGCCACCCATTCAGATCTGGATCAGTAACGATCGGCGTTTTCTGCCCGGTGACCGCGCCACGGTTCAAGTGCGAACCGAGAACGACGGCTATCTCCTGGTTCTCCATGTGGACCCGGAGGGCTACCTCCAGGTGTTGTTCCCCATGGATCCCGACAAAGACAACTTCATCCGCGGTGGCAAGAAGTACGAGGT
Source organism: Gemmatimonadales bacterium (assembly GCA_035649975.1). Lineage (GTDB taxonomy): Bacteria > Gemmatimonadota > Gemmatimonadetes > Gemmatimonadales > GWC2-71-9 > CAVVWJ01. Next base: position 3,210 of record DASRIN010000279.1, on the reverse strand, counting down.
GCGCAGTCGGGGTGATCGTGAAGCCTTCGAGACCGACGGCAAGGGGCAAGGGACGGTGTATGCAGCGGTATCTCGCCAACCTTTCCAGTTCGAAACCTTCGTAGCGGGTGATCACTGGGACTATCGCACGCTCGCGCCCTCCCGGTTTTCCAACAATCCGGAGCCGGAGCTCAACGAGCTGGTCCGTCGCATGGCAGGGGGAGACTTCGACTACGACATCCTGGGCTATGATGTTGTGGAGCACGCTGCCTACGCCTCTGACTACTCTTCCCATTCTTACGGCTCGTACTACAACGACCCCTGGTGCTACAGCTTCTCCTGTGGCTCACTCGGTTTCACGATCTTCTTTGGGCGGCCGTACCGGAGCTACTACTACGACCCGTACTTCTACGCTTACTCCCCGTTCTATAACCCGTTTTTCTACGATCCGTACTACTACGCACCGGCCTACTATCCCCGGTACATCTACCCCTGGCGCTACTACCACCCCTATTCGAATTACCCCTATTATGGCGGCGGCTATTATGGCGGCGGCGGCGGGTACTACGGATATCGGAATCGCTCCTACGGCCAGCCATTCACACCCTATCGTGATCGGCGCCACGATCTCCGACGCGCTGTGAACACCGTCTATTACCCACCGCTGTCGCCGTCACGCCAGCCGGCCACTGCCACACGGGCACGGCGGGTGGTTGACGCACCGGGAGCGCAGCTGCCTGATCGTGCAGCCCCACGGCGGGTGGGTGACAATGGCCGCACAGTGCAGGGAAGGACGGTGGAGGCCCGGCGGGCCCGGCCCGAGGAGCGCGGTCAGGAACGTTCAGCGGGGGAGCCCCGGCTTATCCGGCGAGAGGTTGAGGCCCGACGCAGAAGCGATGAAGGCCGTCCCGACTCACGGCCGGAGGAACGTCGCGCGCGGCCTGAGGAACGCCGCGCCGAGCCACGGGGTGAGCGGCCCAGTGAGGCTCGGCGGGTAACCGAAAGGGCACCGGCCGCCGAGCGCCGGCCGTCTGAGGCCCGTCCTCAGCGTAGCGAAGCGCCCAACCGCGGTGGCGGACGCGCCGAGGGCCGAAGCTCAGGTGGTGGAGCGAGGGAAGGCGGCGGCTCCCGACCGTCAAACGACGGGGGGCGGCGCCACCGGTAGCTACCAGATCTGGGCTCGCTCGCTCTCCGGCCGAACCATCGGGTCTCCCGGCTTGCAGTTGAACGCCTCGGCGAAGGCGGGAATGTTCGACAGTGGTCCGATAGTTCGGAACTGCGGCGGGGCGTGCGGGTCCACGGTCACCAGTAGCCGGGTGAATTCGGGGCGCGACTTTGCCCGCCAGATCTGAGCCCAGGCCAGGAAGAGGCGCTGGGGGCCGGTGAATCCGTCGATCGGGGCCGGCTGCGGCTTTCCCTCCAGCGAGCGGCGGTAGGCGCCGTAGGCAATCAGCAGCCCGCCCAGGTCCGCGATGTTCTCTCCCAGAGTCAGCTTGCCGTTCACGTGCAGGGAGTCGATGGCGACATAGCCATCGAACTGCTTCTTCACTACCTCTGCCCTCCGGTCGAACTCCTTGCTGTCAGCCTCCGTCCACCACCCACTCAGGTTGCCGAAGGCGTCGAACTGCCGTCCCTGATCGTCGAAGCCGTGAGTGATCTCATGCCCGATCACCGCGCCCATTCCGCCATAGTTGATGGCATCGTCCGCCTGGGGATCGTAGAAAGGCGGCTGCATGATGCCGGCGGGGAAGGTGATCTCGTTGGTAGGAGGGTTGTAGTACGCGTTGACCGTGGGAGGCGTCACCCTCCACTCGGTGCGGTCGGTCGGCCGGCCGATCTTGCTGAAGTCCCGCTGAGATTCGAAGGCGGATGAGAGCAGGACGTTGGTCGCAAACGGCCCCGGCCTCGCCTCCAGCTTGGTGTAGTCCCGCCACCTATCGGGATAGCCGATCTTGTTGATGATCGAATCCAGCTTGGCGTAGGCTTTGGTCTTGGTCTGGTCACTCATCCAGGCGAGCGTGCCCAGCCTGGTCCGGAGCTCAGTTCGGATATTGCGCACCATCTCTAGCGCCCGGGCTTTTGCCTCCGGGGTAAAGTTCTTCCTGACGTAGGCCTGTCCCAGAATTTCGCCCACCGCGTTATCCGTAAGCGTCAGGCAGCGCTTCCATCGGGGCCGCATCTCCTTAACTCCCTGGAGGACGGTCGAGTTGAAGCGGAAGCTTTCATTCACCAGCTTCGAGCTGAGAGCGGGAGCCAGATTGGCAATGAGATTCCAGCGGAGGTACGCCTTCCAACTCTCCACTGGCAGTGCCGAGAGGAGAGAGTCGTAGGCGCCCATGAATTTGGGCTGGGCGACGTTGACCTGCTCCACTCCGCTCAGGCCGAGGCTGCGGAAATAGTCCGCCCAGGTGAAATGAGGTGTAGTGCGCTGCAGCTCGCCGACGCTCACGAGGTGATAGACGGCCTCGGGGTCGCGCTGGGCTTCCCGGGTCATGGATGCCTGTGCCAGCGCGGTTTCCAGCTGGAGGATGGACCTGGCGGAGGTGCTCGCCCGGTTTTCCTGCAGCCCCGAAAGCTGGAGCATTCGTTGCACGTGCTGGGCGTACTCGTTGCGGATTTTCTGTGCTGCCGAATCGGTCTTCAGGTAGTAGTCCCGATCCGGCAGTCCCAGGCCACCCTGGTACGCCTCGGCAATGGTTCGGCTGCTCTTCTTGGCATCGGCATTCGAGCGGAACTGAAAGCCCGCGGGAATCCCCAGACCATGCAGCTCCGCCACCACTGATTCGATCCCTGGGCGATCCCGGATCGCCTCGATGCGGCCGATCTGCGAGCGAAGCGGTTTGATACCCGCGGCCTCGACCGCGGCCGAATCCATACACGTACCGTAGAAGATCCCCAGCTTTCGCAGATTGGGATCTTTTGTGGTCGACGCGCTTTTCGCCGCTTCGGTCAGAACTCCTCGTAGAGCCGCGTAGTTCTGTTCCTGCAGCTCGTTGAAGCTGCTCCAACGGGGCAGATCACCCGGAATGCTGCTCCGCTTGATCCAGCCTCCGTTGGCAAATCGGTAGAAGTCCTGACACGGCGCGCATGTTGTGTCGAGGTTGGCCCGCTCGAGCGGCCGGGTCTGGATCTGAGCGGAAGTGGTATTGGGGGTGATCAAGCAGACGAGGGCAACTGCAGCCTGACATTTCAAGCCATGCATTGCGGCTCCAGAGGGTGGGATACCTGCAC
>DASRIN010000278.1:0-3242 GCA_035649975.1 Gemmatimonadales bacterium | reverse complement strand
ATCAAGGCTTACGAGGCTGGTATTCCCGGCAATGGCAGGCCGTTCCCCGACGGGGTCAAATTCGCCAAGGTCCACTGGGTCCCGACAAAGATGGCGACGTTCCCCGCCGCAACGGTGCCGGGCAGGCAACATGACGTCGACTTCATGGTAAAGGACAGCAAGAGGTTCGGAGACAGCGGCGGATGGGGGTGGGGCGCGTTCGAGTACGACTCCGCGTCGGGGAAGTTCGCGCCCGCCACCACGGCCGCTACGCCGCCGCAGGGGAACGACGCCAAGTGCGGATTCGCATGCCACACCATCGTGAAGACAAGAGACTACGTCTTCACGGACTATGCGACGCGCTGATCGGAGTACGAGCAGCGTATCACCATCGGCAGTGCGGAGGTGGCGTGGATTCGTCAATCGGACCGGATCCGCTTTGCCTGTGTCGCCCCCGCAGTTACGTTCGGAATGGTAGATGTGTGTTGACCTTAGCAAGGCGGCCCTATGGCAGTGGACACGAAGAAGCGGCAGGAACTGACCAGCCGGAGAGACGCACCCCTCCTCACCCCGACCGATCTGCACCGTACGGCAACCAGGGAAGTATCTGGAGCGATGAATGCCATCCTGGCGGACGTGTTCGCCCTGTATCTAAAAACCAAGAACTTTCATTGGCATATGAGCGGACCTCACTTCCGCGATTACCATCTGCTGCTGGACGAGCACGCGGACCAGCTCTTTGCCATGACCGATCCGATCGCGGAGCGGATTCGCAAGCTGGGCGGCCTCACCATCCGGTCCATCGGCCAGATCGCCAACCTTCAGCGAGTGCGGGACAACGACGCGGAGTTCGTGGAGCCGTCCGATATGCTGGCTGAGCTGCAGGAGGACAATCGGGCGCTGGCGGCGCGGCTCCGGGAAGCGCACAACGTGTGCGAGGAGCACCGCGACATCGCCACCACCAGCCTGATCGAGGTGTGGATCGATGAGACCGAGCGGCGGACCTGGTTCCTCTTCGAGGCGAGCCGGCGGGGAGACTCATCCGGCCATTGAGCGCCGGCCCGCAACAACTGGGGAGTGGGCGGCCAACTTAATCACCCCACTCCTCTAGGGCACTACTCGCCAGGGTAATCTCATGGGTGTACCTGCGCGACTTTCCGCTCGATTCGCCGATCGGGGACCAGCCACATGAGCGCGGCTGTCACATATACTGCTCCGGCCATCCAGGGACTTAGAAACGCGAGCGCGATGCCGAGGGCATAGAGCAGCAGAGAGACCTTGCCCTTCCAGTCCTTGCCGACCGCCGCCGCCAGGACCGAGCCCGGCCCCTCCAGGACGAGAATTTCACGCTGGAGCAGCAGATACGCGCAGCCCGCGAGCAACAGAATCGCCCCATACAACGCCGTCGGGAGCACCGCAAATCGATTCTCGCCCATCCAGCCGCTGACGAAAGGAATCAACGACAGCCAGAACAGCAGGTGCAGGTTGGCCCAGAGAATCCCACCGCTCACCTGGTTGGTGACACTCAGCAGGTGATGGTGATTGTTCCAGTAAATGCCGAGATAAACGAAGCTCAGTACGTAGGTCAGGAATACGGGAAGCACGGCGCGCAGCGCGGCGAGCCCGACCCCATGGGGGACCTTGAGCTCCAGCACCATGACGGTCATGATGATCGCGAACAGGGCATCGCTGAATATTTCCATTCGAGACTTGCTCATCACTCCGCTCCGGCGACATTGCTTCCTCTATTCAACCGGGATCACTGGTGGCGCGCCATGCTGCTTCACCAACACCACCAGAATTTTGGCCGGCTTGGTGGTGCTGGCGCTCCGGCCGACGATGTGCACATCCTCGGGTCCCTCATAGAACGCCTGCCCGGGTGTCAGCGTCACCGGCTTTCCACCCTTCAACTGCATCACCACCGTGCCTTCCAGCACATAGACGAACGCGTGGGCATTGTGCCGGTGGACGGGGTCTCCGCCGCCGGGCGGATACACCACCGTGAGCATCAGGGCTTCCTTGCCGGGCAGGTCCGCCAGCTCCTTCGTCATCAGCGGCGTGACCACGTTCTGCTGGGCCAGCAGTGGGCCGGCGAAGGCTGACAACAGGACGGATACCAGCGTTGCTTTCATCATGGGACACCCTATGAGATAAAATGTCGTCAGGTGTGCGCTGGCTGGGGCAGGGGTTTGCCGAGCCAGTCCTCGAAGCGGATTTCGCCCAGCCTGGCATCGCCTTCGGGCACCAGCGACCGCTCGTGCTGCACCATGCCGAAATAGTGCGCCTGCGGGTCGGCGACCACGACCCGTGGATCCTGCCGTGCGCCGAGACCCAGCCGGACGAATTCGTCGAAGCGGAACTGTTGGGGCCCCGCGATCTCGACGATCCCATTCACCGGAGCCGAAACCGCGGCCCGCGCCACCGCCTTCGCGACGTCGTCCGCCGCGATGGGTTGGAACAGGACGGGGGCGATGCGCACCGTGTTCCCGTCGGTCGCGTCGTCCGCGATCCGCTTGAGGAACTCGAAGAACTGGGTCGAGCGGACGATGGTGTAGGGGATGCGCGACCCGGCAATCAGCTTCTCCTGGGCAAGCTTGGCGCGGAGGTAGCCGCTGTCGGGCGCCCGGTCACTGCCGACGACCGACAGCGCGACGTGATGACCTACACCCGCCGCCGCTTCGGCCGCAAGGAGATTGCCGGTCGACGTCTGGAAGAACTTGAGCACGGCCGCGTCTTCGAAAGACGGGGAATTCGACACGTCCACCACGACGGCCGCACCCGCGAGGACTCCGGCTAGGCCCTCGCCGGTGAGGGTGTTGACGCCGGTGTCAGGCGACGCCGGCACCGCCTCATGGCCCTGCTCCCCCAGGAGGGCGACGAGCTTCGACCCGATGAGCCCGCTTCCGCCGATGATCACGACTTTCATGGCAAGTCCCTCAGCGAGTGGTTCCGGCTGCGGCCATCTTGCGGTCGCCGCGCCCTGACGTTCCCGGGGAGCCCCGCAGGAACGCGAGCAGCTCGGCGTTGACCTGATCCTGGTGGGTGGCGGTGATGCCGTGCGGCGCGCCGGGATAGTAGACCTCCTTCGCGCCCTTGATTAGCCGGGCCGATTTCACCGCCGAGTTCTTGACCGGAACGATCTGGTCATCCTCCCCGTGCAGGACGAGCGTCGGCACGTCGAACTTCTTCAGGTCTTCGGTGAAGTCGGTTTCCGAGAATGCCTTGACGCATTCATAGGCGTTCAGCAGGCCGGCCTGCATGCT
>DASRIN010000277.1:0-6022 GCA_035649975.1 Gemmatimonadales bacterium | reverse complement strand
CCGAGGCGGGATACCGCGGGGCGACCACCCGGCGCATCGCCGAGTGTGCCGGGGTGAATGAGATCACCCTCTTCCGCCACTTCGGCTCCAAGGACGCCCTGATCCGCGAGGCCATTGCCCGGGCCGGGTCTTCCACCGTCTCCCAGACATTGCCCGATAGCCCGCGGGATCCCTCGCGCGAGCTTCGGGAATGGGCCCGGGCTCATCTCACCGAGCTGCGAGAGCGGCGAGCACTGATTCGGACCTGCATGGGTGAGATCGCCGAGTATCCAGGAATCTTTTCCCAGGAGAACAGCCCGCCCGCGCTCGCCGCCAAATCCTTGGGTCGCTACCTCCGCCGTCTCAAGGAGAGTGGTCTGGCCAAGGCCCCTTTCAACGAAGCCATCGCCTCCACCATGCTGATGGGCGCGCTCTTCGCTGATGCGATGGGACGCGACGTCATGCCCGACCTGTACCGCAACGAGCCGGACCAGGCACTCGACGAGTACGTGCAGCTCTTCCTGCGCTCGATCGGTGTGGGGCGCCGGCGGAATGTGAGTTCTTGAAATGTGGATGTTGCCCAACCGCAATAACTGGTCAGGCGTCTCCGGCCGAGCCGTAGCGGTGTTTTCCTGTCTATTGGGCTTGGCGGCCGCTACCCCGGGCTCGCTTCCGGCGCAGGCGCCCCAGGGCCGCTACCTCTCGCTGGAGCAGGCCCTCGGACTGGCGGAAAAGGAGAGCGAGACCGTAGGCGTGGCCCGAGCGGGGATTGAGGCCGCCCGGGGCGAACAGCGCCGGGCCCGGAGCGAATTCTTCCCCCAGCTGAGCGGGAACGCGAGCTATGTCCGCACCCTGGAGACCCAGTTTGCGGCTCTGGCCGAAGAGGACGGGGACTCCACTCCGGGAGCCCCGGCCCCCTCGTCCTGCCCAACCTTCATCGCTGACCCTGCGGCACCGCCTGACGTCCGGTTGGGTGCGCTGGAAGACGCCGTGGAGTGCGTCAGCGCCCTGGATCCGTTCGCCTCCTTTGCCGACCTCCCCTTCGGGCGACCGAACCAGTGGAGCTTCGGGCTCTCACTCTCGCAGAACCTCTTTGCCGGTGGCAGGATCCTGGCCCAGAACCGGATCGCCGCTGCCAACCGCCGGAACGCAGAGACCGAGCTGACCGCTCAGCAGGCGCAACTGATCCTGGATGTGACCACAGCCTACTACGACGCCGTGCTCAGCGATCGGCTGGTCTCGATCGCCGAAGCCTCCCTCGGGCAGGCGGAACGCACCCTGAAGGACGTGCGGCTGGCACGCGAGGTGGGGACCCAGCCGGAGTTCGACCTGCTGCGAGCCGAGGTGGCCCGCGACAACCAGCGGCCGGTCGTCATCCAGCGTCGCACCTCCCGTGATGTGGCCTATTTGACGCTGGCTCAACTGTTGAACCTTCCGTTGGACCAGCCCCTGGTGCTCACCACTTCACTGGGAGACACCAGCAGCACCGGCGGGCTTCCGGCGCACCCGGTTTCCTCGGTGGCGGAGCGCGTACCTGACACGACCGTCACCGAACGGGCACCGGTGCGTCAGGCCGCAGAAAACGTTCAGGTATCCGAGGGGCAGTTCGCAGTGGCCCGGGCCCAGAGCCTGCCATCCGTCGTCCTGTCGTCTCAATACGCCAGGCTCAACTTCCCCGACAAGGTGATCCCCCAGGGGCCTTTTGTTACCGACTGGATCGTCTCGGTCTCCATGCAGGTCCCACTGTTCACCGGTGGCAGGCTCAGCGGAGACCGGATGGTCGCTCGAGCCGGGGTAGAGCAGGCTCGGCTTCGGCTCCGTCAAATGGAAGAGCAAGCTCGCCTGGATACCCGGAATACCCTGGCTTCGGGGGACGAAGCCGAAGCTCGCTGGGCAGCGAGCAGCGGTACGGTGCGGCAGGCTCAGCGGGCCTACCAGATTGCTGAGATCCGCTACCGCGAGGGCATCTCTACTCAGACCGAGCTGAGCGATTCAAGGATTCAGCTTCAGGAAGCGCAGGCCAACCGGGCGCAGGCCGCGAGAGATCTCCAGGTGGCTCGTGTGAGGCAGGCGCTGCTGAAGGATCTCCCCCTTCCAGGAGCAGCGGGAGCGCCGGTCGTGGTGTTGACCGCGCCGGCCGCCACGCCGGTACCTACGCTGCCAACCGTACCTCGTTTCGGACTTCGGGCCGGAAGCCAGTGAGGCAGGGCAATCGAATGGGAATCACTCGAGGAGTGTACATGGCAGCAAATCGCACGGTCGCAACGATTGCCCTGGTCATGGCCATATGCACCGTTGCGGTGGGATGTGGGGGCGACGATAAGGCCAAGGCTGAGGAGAGCGGTCCCCCACCGGTCCTGCTCGGCCGTGAGAACTTCGCGGTGGTGCAGGAAACGACCCTCGCGACGGGCCCGATCATTTCCGGCTCGCTCACCGCAGTCCGCGAGGCCCAGGTGCGGGCGGAGACCAATGGACCGGTGCGGGAGATTCGGGCGGAGGCAGGGCAGCGGGTACAGTCCGGCGCGGTGCTGGCCAAGCTCGACGACACCGCGCTAAACGATGCCTACCTCTCGGCTCGAGCGGCTGAGCGCAGTGCCGAAGTTGCTCTGGCGGATGCGAAGCGCGACCTGGAGCGCGACACCCGGCTGCACCAGGCCGGTGCCATTGCCGAGCGGGATCTGGAGCGGTCCGGGACCCAGGTCGCGACTGCGGAGGCGGCGCGAGCCGATGCGCGATCCCGCCTGGTGTCGGCTCAGGAGCAGCTGGAGAGGACAACCGTACGGGCGCCCTTTGCCGGAGTGGTCAGCGAGCGAGGGATCAGCCGAGGTGACGTAGTCCAGTCCGGCGCGCTGCTGTACACCGTGGTCGATCCCAGCAGCATGCAGCTCGAAGCCACGGTGCCGGCCGACCAGCTGCAGTCGCTCCGGCTTCGCGCCCCAGTCGAGTTTACCGTATCAGGCTTTGGCCGCAGGCGGTTTCAAGGTCGGATCGACCGGATCAACCCCTCGGTCGATCCGGCAACCCGGCAGGTGCGGATCTACGTCACCATCCCTAACCGGGATCAGGGACTGGTCACGGGACTCTTTGCCGAGGGGCGAGTCGAAAGCCAGCGCCGGCGGGCTCCGGCAATCCCGCTGGTCGCTCTCGACCCCAAGGGCAGCTCCAACGAGGTCCTGCGGCTCCAGTCCGCGAGGGTCCGGCGGGCCCGAGTCGAGCTGGGTATTCGCGACCTCGCCGCCGAGCTGGTTGAAGTGGTGAGCGGCCTCAGCGTGGGAGACACTGTCCTGTTGGGCTCCTCGCAAGGACTGGCCGACGGCACTGTCGTGCGGATCCAGGGGGAGAGTGAGGTGAGGGGTGCCGCGGAGCAAGAGACAGTGAGCGGAAGCAGTGTGAGGAAGAAGTAACCATGTTCATCTCTGATTTCGCCATTCAGCGTCCCATCGTGACCGTCACGGTCATGCTGGCCATCGTGGTCTTCGGGCTCGCCGCACTCATCAACCTGCAGACCGACGAATTCCCTGACATCCAGCAGCCGGTGGTGAGCGTCACGATCCCTTATCCGGGCGCCTCACCCGAGGTGGTGGAGCGGGAGATCGTGGAGCCGGTCGAGGAGGCGATCTTCGCCATAAGCGGACTGGATGGTGAGCTGACCACCAGCTCCTCGATCGATGGACTGGCCCTGTTCACCGTGTTCTTCGATTTCGAAAAGGACGTGCAGGAGGCTTCGCAGGACGTGCGGGATGCCATCTCGAGCATCCGGGGCGATCTGCCGCCCGAAATGGAAGAGCCCATCATCCAGCGGTTCGACCCCGCCGAAGAGCCAATCGTCTCGCTGACGCTGTCCTCGGACTCGATTCCGGCCACGGTGCTGAGCCGGATCGCCGACCCGACGGTGACCCGGGAGCTGCGCGGTGTCCCGGGCGTGGCGCAGGCCAGCGTGGTGGGGGCCATCGTGCGGGAGCTGACCGTAGAGCTCCGACCCGAGGCGCTGCAGTCGTCCGGGGTCAGCGTTGCGGACGTTGTCCAATCCCTTGAAAGCCAGAACCTTGCGGCACCGGTAGGCCGGGTAAACACGGAGCTGAACGAGCGCACCATCCGGCTTCTGGGCCGGCCTGAAGCTCCCAGCGACTTTGCTACCATCGTCGTGGCCGAGCGGCAGGGGCGGGCCATCCGCCTGGGGCAGCTGGCGGACATACGCGACGGCACCGAGGAACCGCGCACCCTCGCACTGTTCAACGGCAAGGAGGCCGTCGGCATCAACATCATCAAGGCCAAGGGCTACAGCACCACCCAGGTCGCTGACGAAATCAGGCGGCGAATTGCGGCGCTGCAGCCCCAGATGCCCCCGGGCGCTCGACTGGAGGTGGTCCAGGATGCCGGCGAGCGGGTGAGTGCCGCGGTCAAGAACGTGCAGGAGGCGCTCATCGAAGGTGCGTTGCTCACCGTCCTGGTGGTCTTTCTGTTCCTGAATTCCTGGCGTTCGACCGTGATCACCGGCCTGGCCCTCCCGGTCAGCGTACTGGCCAGCTTCATCGCGGTGTGGGCCTTCGGTTTCACCCTCAACACTATGTCTCTGATGGGTCTCTCGCTGTCGATCGGCATCCTGATCGACGACGCCATCGTGGTGCGCGAGAACATCGTTCGGCACATCGAGATGGGAAAGGATCATTACCTCGCCTCACGGGAGGGCACGGATGAGATTGGCCTGGCGGTGACCGCCACGACCTTTTCTATCGTGGCGGTCTTTGTTCCCGTGGCCTTCATGTACGGCGTCGCCGGCCAGTGGTTCAAGCCGTTCGCCCTCACGATAGCGTGCGCCGTGCTGGTTTCACTGTTTGTGAGCTTCTCGCTGGACCCGATGCTCTCGGCCTACTGGGCCGATCCCCAGACCGAGGCCCACGAGCGAAAGAACCCGATCGCCCGGGCGCTGGACCGCTTCAATCGCTGGTTCGATCGTCAGTCCCAGCGCTACGAGCGGGTGATTGCCTGGGCGCTCGACCACCGGCTTGCCATGGTAGGTCTGGCGCTCGGCTCCTTCGCCGGCGCGATCTTCCTGCAAGCCGTGGCCGGTGGGGCGGGTTTTGTCCCGGTCAGCGACCGGAGCGAGATCTTCTTTATTGTTGAGACTCCCGCGAGCTCCAGCATTGAATACACCCGGATCAAGAGCGAACAGGCGGCCCGCATCGCCCGGTCACACCCGGAGGTGCGCTACACCTATACCACTATCGGAACGCCGCTGCCGCTTCGAGCCCAGGGGGTTGACCAGGCCCAGATCTATGTCCGGTTGGTTCGGAAGAAGGACCGGGCCATCAGTCAGGACGAGCTGGGCCAGATACTGCGAAAGGAGGTCCAGCAGCTCGGTGGGGCCAAGGTATCGGTGTTCACCAGCGGCTTCGGCGGCGCATTCAAGCAGATCCAGCTCCAGATGCGCGGCACCGATGCGGAGACACTCACTCGGCTCGCCGAGCAGGCGCGGGCGTTGGTCGAGCGAGTCCCTGGGGCCGTGGACGTGGGCCTGTCGGCCCGGGGCGAGCGTCAGGAGCTCGAGGTGGAGATCAACCGGGGGCTGGCCGGGTCGGTCGGGATCTCGGTGGGGCAAGTGGCCCAGTCACTCCGGCCGGCATTCGCCGGGCTGGACGCGGGCGACTGGGTCGATCCCACGGGGGAGACCCGGGACGTAGTGGTCCGGCTGGTTCCGGAGGCGCGCCGGCGCGCGAGCGACTTGGCTGCGCTTCCGTTGGTTATTCCGGGACCTAATGGGACTCCCGCCACCATTCCGTTGGGCCAGATCGCACGGATTACTCAGAGCGAAGGACCGGCGCAGATCAATCACCTCGACCGGGACAAGGTGATCAACGTAGAAGCGAACGTGAGCGGCCGGTCCTTGAACGAGGTACTCCGGGACATCGAGACTCAACTGGGAACCCTGCGTCTGCCCCCGGGCTACGAGATCACCCAGGGCGGGGAAGCTCGGGATCAGGCCGAGGTGTTCACTAGGATCGGCACGGCGCTGGGCGTGGCCGTGGTACTGATGTATCTGATC
>DASRIN010000276.1:0-12264 GCA_035649975.1 Gemmatimonadales bacterium | reverse complement strand
CAGCGACCCCGATCGAAACGATCAGCCACAGAGGATGCCGGCCGCCCAGATAGATCAGCGCACCATCATAGGGCAACGGCGCCAGGGAGTTGCCGGCAAAGGTATAGGGCACCAGGTAGAAGAGGTGTGACCACCCGGCCCAGGATGAAGCTGCCAGCAGTGCAAGGATGCTGATCCCGGCCATCAGAGCCGGTAGCACCCAGGGTGGGCGTACCGGTGGCTGGAGCGGTCTACTCTCGGCTGATTGATCGGCCAAAAAGCTCTCCACGCGGCCCGGCTACGACCGGCGATGCAGCTGCTGGATGTCGATGCTAGCTAGGTAAATGCAGGGGCGTTGGCCCTGCGGGTCTACAAACCTATCGGGCCCCGACCCGGCGGGGAAGCGGAGAGGGATGCCATCCAGGCACGAGGCCGGCCCGACTTTGAGATCACGGCATCCCGAGCGGGAGACACACAAATGCAACAAGCGGTGACTGATTCGTCATAACATTATCGAGTGCAGGCGTATCCAATCGCCCTGGGGGGCTCCATGCGCAAGCCGATCAATCTGCTTCCGGTCCTGGGAATGTTGGCTGGCTGTGGCGGAGATAACGGAGGATTGGCCGTCGATGTTGCCGACGTTGCCGGGTCTTGGAATGCAGTCTGGCAGGGGATGAACGCGCCGGGTGTAAGCTGTTCGGCCGACGGGGGTCGGCTGGATTTGACTTCGACAGGAGGTGGCCGGTTCACCGGGAGCTTCCGGGTGACAACCCTGACCTGCAATGGCAGCAGTGGCGGTGCCAGCAGCGGAGCAGTCGTAAATGGCAACCTCTTCGAGGACCAGATCGCCTTTGACCTCAACGACGCTTCGTTCCACCAGACCGGCAGAGTGAGTGGGAATGCAATGTCCGGCCAGGCGACATGGACCCTGGTTATCAATGGCACACCCCACAGCGTCGCTGGAACCTGGAATGCCCAGCGCATCTGTGTGACGGCGTCCCCAACTGCCTTCAGCTGCTAGCACCCGCAGGTTGGCTAAGTAGCCGGGCTCACTCTGCCGCTACAGCCACTCGGTGCCAGGCGTTGTTGCCGTAGCCTTTCACGTTCCAGGTGCTTTCCAGGGCCGAAGGCTGAGTGGTACCGGCGCTGTCGGTCGCCCGAACCACCAGCGTGTGGGAACCAGGCGCCAGATCCACGCCAACGCTCCAGAGCGACCAGGTTCCAGCTTGTCCGGGCACTGCAATCTGTGCCGATACCCAGTCCGCCCCGTCGTTGCAGGAGAGCTCTACCCGGGTGACCGGCTGGCCACCTGAGCCCATGGCCCAGCCTCGAGCCACTATTCGGCCGGCCTTCAGCAGCTGTCCTGGACTCGGTTGGAGGATGACGGCATTGACTGGAACCTCGGTCATGGCAGTCCCCGCTGACACGTCGCGGTGATCGAGCGAGCTGACCTCCCGCTGGATGCGGTACGCCTGGCTCTGGAAATAGTTGGGAGAAGGATCCCGCCTCAGTGTTATCCTGCCTAGCCACTTTACGCTCCGGGCACCGATCCACCCGGAGACCATGGCCCGGAGCGGAAATCCATGTACCGGAGGGAGTATGCCCCCATGCAGGTGGGTGGCGAGCAGAACTCCGTCCTCCATGGCCTTGGCGATAGGAATTGAGCCTCCGAAGCCAAACCGCTGACCCTCTCGTTCGATCTGATCCAATCCGGTGAACTCCACATGGCCCGCCTCCTCGGCCACTCCAACGGCCTGCAGCAGGTCTCGGAGGCCGATGCCGGCCCAGGCTCCGGTGCTTACGGGCTCCGGGCCCCAGGGCAATTCGCCGGGCAGCGGGCCCAGGCTGAGAAACTCCTCGCGGCGGAGACCGGCGCAGACCAGAGTGGCGGTGGACATCCGCCGGGGGAAGGCGCCAACCAGCTCATCCAGCGAGAAACTTCTCGGCTGATTGACCAAGCCGTCCACCTGAAGACGCCAGCGCGAGAGGTCGATGTGGGGAACAGCCGCGTGACTTCGAGTAAAGAAACGGTCGACCGGGGTGAGGAAATCCTCAGGCGGGACCGGCCAGACGCCGGTATTCAGGCCTTCCGGATCATGGCTCACTCGCTTGGTAGTCGTTGCAGTCATAATCTGGTCTATAACGGGCCAGGAAAAACCGCCTCGACACCAAGGTGCCGAGACGGTGAACCGAAAGAAAAATCGGGGCGCCCGGATTTGAACCGGGGACCTCCTGCTCCCGAAGCAGGCGCGCTAACCGGGCTGCGCTACGCCCCGTACAACGGTAAGCGGTGAGCGGTAAGCAGTGAGCGGAAAATCGTGGGGAGATCGCGACTCGGTGCAGCCAGCAGATCTTCCCGCTCACCGCTCACCACTTACCGCTCACCTTGTCGAGTGCGCCCTGAGGGACTCGAACCCCCAGCCTTTTGATCCGTAGTCAAATGCTCTATCCAATTGAGCTAAGGGCGCTCATGGGCGGTACAAGACTCGAACTTGTGACCTCCACGATGTCAACGTGGCGCTCTAACCAACTGAGCTAACCGCCCTCTCAGCGGGCAGAAGGGGCGGCGGGGCAGAGGGGCATCTGCTGCCCCGCTGCCCCGCTGCCAATCTGCCTTGCTGAAATAGCGGGGGTGGGATTTGAACCCACGACCTCCGGGTTATGAGCCCGGCGAGCTACCAGACTGCTCCACCCCGCGACGTGTCCTTCAGGATTCGGGCGCTCGGCCCGATAATCGACCAAACCGGGGGCATATCAGCCCCCTTAATACGAGCGGGAAACGGGACTCGAACCCGCGACCCCAACCTTGGCAAGGTTGTGCTCTACCAACTGAGCTATTCCCGCGAAGCGGTCAGGAGTTTAGCGCCCGGCCCTCCGTGGCGCAACGACCTGCACTCAGGGTCTAGCTCGGTCGAAGGGGGTCATGGAGGCGAGGGGGATCGAACCCCTGACCTCGTGAATGCCATTCACGCGCTCTCCCAACTGAGCTACGCCCCCGCTTATATTGTCCCGCCCTCGAACCGGCGCCGCGGCAAGCACGGAAACGTATCCGATGCCTGCAGGGGTGTCAACGAGGGCTACACGGCCGCGCTCCCGGCCACCGCGTCGATGCGAAGGAAGATTTTGCAGCGATGAGCACCGAGTCGTCCCCCGACCCGAAGCCTGACCTCACGACGGCCGACATCCTCGCGCAATCCGGGCCCCACAAGCCCCGGCGTACGCGTCGGCGGGCTAGCGCCAAGAACCTGGGGGTGTACGACGCCGACCGGGACATCCTGGACCAGTACTTGTTCGAGGTCAGCCAGACCCCGCTGCTCACGCCGCAGCAGGAGATGGCCATTGCCCGCTTGGTGCAGGCAGGTGACACCGAGGCCATGCAGGAGCTGATCAAGCGCAACCTTCGTTTCGTCATCTCGGTTGCCAAGAAATATCAGAATCGGGGACTCGCCCTGAGCGATCTGATCGGCGAGGGCAATCTGGGCCTGCTCACTGCCGCTCGGAAGTTCGATCCCGACCAGGGCGTCAAGTTCATCTCCTATGCCGTGTGGTGGATCCGGCAGTCCATTCTCGCCGCCCTCGCTCGCCAGGGCCGCACCGTACGGGTGCCACTGAACCGCACCGCCGACCTGTCCCGGATCACTCGTACCTCTGAAACCCTGCGCCAGGACCTGCGGAGGGAGCCCACCTTCGAAGAGATCGCCCAGAGCACCGGCTTGGCCGTGGACGTTGTTCGCTCGCTCGCCGCCCTCAATACGGCCGAGGTACGGCTCGATGCGCCGCTGGAGACCGAGGGCGACCGCTCCATGATCGACCGCTTCATTGCCGAGGAGCAGGGCGATCCGGAAGAGCAGGCCATGGAGCAGTTCCTGACCGAGCAGGTCGATACCGCCCTCCGCTCGCTGGCGCCCCGCGATGCCAAGGTGCTCCGGCTCTACTTCGGGCTCGACGGGGGCCGGGAGCACACGCTGGAGGAGATCGGCGGCATGCTGGGGGTCACCCGCGAACGGGTCCGCCAGTTGCGCGATCGGGCTCTCAAGCGCCTGCGGGAAGGAGAGGTGGGCCGGGCGCTGGCCAGCTTTGCCGCTTAACTTGCCTCCGTGACACCCTCCGCAGTGTCTCGCCCTTCCCTTCGGGAAGGCTTCATTGCACACGTGGGCCGCCGCAGCATCGAGGCAGGGCGCGCTCTCGCCGACGTGGGGACCTGGCTCCCGCTCCTGGCAGCCCAGATGCGGCGACTGGGTGTCGACTCGGTGCCCATCGCGCTGTTCATCGCGGTCTTTACCGGTATCGTCCTCTCACTCCTCTCCTCCTACATCTTCACCGGGACGGTCCCGCTCTACTTCGTGGGCGCGCTAGTCGGCAAAACGATCATGATGGAGTTGGGGCCGGTGCTCACCGGCATGGCGCTGGCGGGCCGGGTAGGGGCCAGTATTGCGGCCGAGCTGGGAACCATGAAGGTCACCGAGCAGGTGGATGCGCTCGAGACCCTGGCCTACGACCGCTACGCCTATCTGGTGGTCCCCCGCGTGCTCGCGGCAACACTCATGTTTCCCGTGGTGACCGCCTTTGCGATGGCAGTCGGCGTTGCTTCCGGCTGGCTGACCGCCATCAATCTGTTGGACCTCTCCAGCCCCGATTTCTTCAAGGGGCTCAAGCTGTTCTATCAGTTCAAGGACATCTGGTTCGGCTTGGTCAAGAGCGCCAGCTTCGGCGCCGCGGTAGCGCTCATGGGTTGTCTTCGGGGTCTGGCCGCCGAAGGCGGGGCGGAAGGAGTCGGGTACTCCACCACCCGGGCAGTCGTCCTCGGCTGCGAGGCAATCCTGGTGCTGGATGCGTTCTGGGCATTGGTGCTCCTGTGAGCCGGGCATGATCACCCTGGAGAACCTGACCAAGTCCTTTGGTGCCCGCACCATCCTGAAAGGGGTGTCGCTCGAGATCCCCGAGGGCCAAAATACCGTTATCATCGGCGGGTCCGGCGCCGGCAAGAGCGTCACCCTCAAGCTCATCGTGGGGCTGCTCGAGCCGGATGCCGGCCGGGTGCTGGTCGACGGGGCAGATGTGCAGCAGCTCGACCGCAACCAGCTGCGGGCTCTGCGGGGCCGCATCGGCTACGTCTTCCAGTTTGCCGCCCTGTTCGACTCCCTCACCGTGGCCGGGAACATCCGGTTGGGGCTGGTCCGGCGAGGCTGCGACGAGGCGCTGATCCGCGAGCGAGTGGAGGAGAGCCTCGCGGTTGTGGAGCTGAGCGGCACCGAAGACAAACTGCCCTCCGAGCTCTCCGGTGGCATGCGCAAGCGGGTCGGGATCGCGCGGGCGATCGCACTCAAGCCCAGCTACATTCTGTATGACGAGCCGACCACCGGACTGGACCCCATCACCGCTTCGGTGATGGATCAACTCATCATGCGGACTCGCGACCTCGGCGTCACCGGGCTCGTGGTCACTCACGACATGCGAAGCGCCTTTAGCGTGGGCGACCGTATCGCCTTGCTCCATCAGGGCGAGATCAGACAGTCGGGCAGTGTGCAGGAGATCCGGACCTCGGATGATCCCATCGTGCGGCAGTTCATTGACGGGCGGCCCGGGCCTGCGCTGGTGCGGAGGTCGGTAGGGTGAAACGTAGCAATGAATTCGCCGTCGGCCTGGCGGTCCTCGCCGCCCTCGCCCTGGTCATCGGCGGGGCGCTCTGGCTGAGCGAGAGCGATGTCAACCAGAAGAAGACCACCTATGCGGCCCGGTTCCGGACGGTTGGGGGTTTGGGTGTAGGGGCGCCGGTCACCTTGCGGGGCGTGCGGGTGGGGCGGGTGGAGGCGATCCGACTGGTGGAAGACGAGTGGGTGGAGACCGTGTTCAGCATCGACCGGGTGGTGGAGCTTCCCCAAAAGCCGGCGGTGATTTCGGCCTCGGCCAGCTTGTTCGGTGAGTGGTCCGCCAACATCGTTCCTTTCGAGCCGCTGCCGACCGATCCCAACGTGCGAGAGGCTCTTGTCGAATCGGATCGGGCCGGAGGTCTGGCCTGGCCCGGGGCCACTCTGCCCGACATCGGCCAGCTCACCGCCCAGGCCTCACGGATTGCGGGAGACGTGGCCGATGTGACTCAGCGGATCGGCCAGGCGTTCGACAGTACCGCGCTGAAGAATCTGCAGCAGAGCGTTAAGGACCTCACGGCGATCTCCAGTCGGCTGGTTCGGTTCGCCAATGCTCAGACCGACCGGATCGACCGGGTCAGCGAGAACGTCGCCACCACGGCGGAAGCGTTTACCGGCGTAGCCAAGTCATTCCAGGGAGCCGTCGCCCAGCTGGATTCGGCAACCAGCGAAGGCCAGCTTCGCGATATCCTGGACAATTCCCGAGCATCGAGCGCTGATATTCGCGCTGCCGCGGCCGATCTCCGCTCGATCATGGCGGCGGCCCGGAGCAACGAAGCCAGTCTGGTGCGGGTAGTCCGAGCCGCTGACTCGCTCATGGGAAGGCTCCAGGCAGGCAATGGAACTCTGGGATTGCTCGCCAGCGACTCCGCTCTGTATTACGAGACGACCAAGACAGTGGTGGAGTTCAGAGCGCTGCTCGCCGATATCAAGGCCCATCCCTCGAAGTACCTGAAGATCTCGGTTTTCTGATGACTAAGCGCCGCGCCGAGCTGGAGGTGAGCGCTGGTGGCATCGTGTTCCGAAGGATTCCCGGCCAGGCTCCCAGGTATCTGCTGATCCGCGATTCATATAACAACTGGGGATTTCCCAAGGGACATCTCGAGGGCGACGAGTCACCGGCCCAAGCGGCCATGCGGGAGACCGCGGAGGAAACCGGACTCGATCATCTGGTACTGCAGGGTCCCATTCGGGTCATCGACTGGCACTTTCGATTCCGCGGCCGCCACATTCACAAGTACTGCCACTTTTTTCTGTTCGAGAGCTCGGAGGGGGAGGTCTGTCCCCAGGTGGACGAGGGGATTACGGCGTGCCAGTGGAGGCCACTCAACGAGGCTCTCGAGGTGCTGAGCTATGACAACGCCCGCGGTGTGCTGAAACGCGCCGGGGAAATGGTTCGGACCCTGGTGGCAGTGGGGGCGGGGCGGTCTGGTCGGTCAGTCGGTCAGTTGGTCCGGCGGTCAGAAGCTGTGGCTGGAGACGAGGACCGCATTCCCGAGCAGGAAGCAGCGGAAGCCGATGCCGATCGAGCAGAGCGACCGGCCGACCGCCCGACCGCTCGACCGCCTGCCTGACATGCCCGCGATCGCCGCCCTGCTCGACAGTCGCCTGGCGCTCGTGGCCCTTCGCCGAAGCCTGCCCCGGGGAGTTGCCCGAGTGGTCAGTTGCCGCAGTCCGGCAGCACTGCAGCGGCTGCTGCAGCGGCGGCTGGTCGACTCGGTTGTGGTGACGCCCCGCCCCACGCTGATGCCGGAGCTCATCCAACTGCGGGCGCGACTGCCTCTGGTCCCGGTAGTTGCCTATGGTGCCTTCCGGCCCGACGACGGAGACTTGTTGCTGGCCTGCCGGGACGCTATGTCGTTGGTGGTGGTCGAAGGCGTGGACGATCCCGTCGTCGGCGAGCTGGTGAGCCGGTCGTCCCTGACTGCCGAGCGGCGCCGGGCACTGGCCGAGGCCCCCCGGGTGCTTCGCCTGACCGAGCCCCTGCAACACGCCGCATGGGACCTGCTCCTGGGCGATGTGGAATGGCCAATTCGAACCGGTGCACTAGCCCGCCGGCTGCGTATCAGCCGGGAGCATCTCTCCCGGCAGTTCGGCGCCGGTGGCGCCCCCAATCTCAAGCGGGTCATCGATCTCACCAGGGTAGCCTGCGCTGCTCAACTGCTGGCCAATCCGGGCTACTCCATACCCACGGTGGTCCGCCTCCTCAACTACGCCTCGCCGGGCCATCTGGCGAATACCGCCCGGCGCATCGCCAATGTGCCGAGCACCGAGCTAGGTCGGCTGGGGCCTCGAGGGGTGTTGGCCGCTTTTCTGAGGGGGAACACCCGCAGTCGGCGCTGACCCGCGCACGGCTGTGCTGGCTTGCCCATCCCTCCATTGTGATTATTTTCACAAGCTAGATTGTAGCCTACCTTCAGCCCTGTTTTCGAGATCCATGGCCACTGAATCCATTCTGCGTCCGGGCGAACTGAAAGACATCCTGCTGCGGGAGATCGCCGCTGCCGATCTCACGACCGAGGATGTCAGCGAAGTAGGTACCGTGCTCGAGGTCCGCGACGGCGTTGCCCGTATCTACGGACTGAAATCGGCGATTGCGAGCGAGATGCTGGAGTTCACCGCGCATGACACGGGTGAAACGGTCGCTGGGCTCGTACTCAACCTCGAAGAGGACAACGTGGGCGCCGCGATTATGGGCGACTACCTGAAGCTGAAGGAGGGAGACGAGGTCCGCCGGACCGGACGGCTGCTCGATGTGCCGGTTGGGGCGGCCATGCTGGGCCGGGTGGTCAACGCCCTGGGGGAGCCGGTCGACGGGCTGGGCCCGATTCAGACGAGCGGACGTCGTCAGGTCGAGATGGTGGCACCCGGCATCATTGTGCGGCAACCCGTCAAGGAGCCGCTCCAGACCGGCATCAAGGCCATCGACGCCATGATTCCCATCGGCCGGGGTCAGCGCGAGCTGATCATCGGCGACCGGGGCACCGGCAAGACTGCCATCGCGGTCGACACCATCATCAACCAGAAGGGCGCCGGCGTCGTCTGCGTGTACGTCGCCATCGGACAAAAGCGGTCTACTGTCGCCAACGTGGTGGAGAAGCTCAAGACTTCCGGAGCCATGGACTACAGCATCGTGGTCGTGGCATCCGCGTCCGACCCGGCTCCGCTGCAGTACATCGCCCCGTACGCCGGCTGTGCCCTCGCCGAGTACTTCATGTACGAGGAGGGGAAGGCCACCCTCTGCGTGTACGACGACCTCTCCAAGCAAGCGGCCGCCTATCGTCAGCTCTCGCTCATTCTGCGCCGTCCTCCCGGACGGGAGGCGTATCCGGGCGACGTGTTCTACCTCCACAGCCGCTTGCTGGAGCGCGCCGCCAAGATCAACGAGAACGCGGAGACGATCCGGTTCGACCCCAGGATCAAGAAGCCGGGCGGATCCCTCACGGCGCTGCCGATCATCGAGACCCAGGCGGGCGACGTCTCGGCATACATCCCGACCAACGTCATCTCGATCACCGACGGGCAGATCTTCCTGACCACCGACCTGTTCTACTCCAACGTGCGGCCGGCAGTGGATGCCGGCATCAGTGTGAGTCGGGTGGGCGGAAACGCGCAGATCAAGGCGATGAAGCAGGTGGCGGGACCGCTGCGGCTCAGCCTGGCGCAGTATCGGGAGCTGGAGGCCTTTGCCCAATTTGGCTCCGATCTCGACGCGGCAACCCAGCGCCAGCTCGCCCGCGGCGCCCGTCTGGTTGAGGTGCTCAAGCAGCCGCAATACCGGCCGGTGCCGGTGGAGAAGCAGGTGGTCATCATCTACGCGGTGACCAATGGCTACTTGGACGACGTGGACGTCCAGCACATCCGGCAGTGGGAGCGTGACTTCCTGGATTACCTGGAGGCGTCACACCCAGCCGTCCTCAAGGATATCCGTACCAAGAAGGCGCTGGACGACGATCTGACCAACCGGCTCAAGGCGGCAATCACCTCGTTCAAGACGATGTTCGTTCCTGAGCATGGCTAAGAGCCGGCAGCTGAAGGGGCGGATTCGCTCGGTCCAGAACACCCGCAAGATCACCAGAACGATGGAGCTGGTCGCCACGTCGAGGTTGAAGCGGGCTCAGGACCGGGTGGTGGGTGCTCGTCCCTACGCCGAAGCCCTGCGTGAGGTGATCGCCGATCTCTTCACCCCTGATCTGGCCGATCGGTTTCCCTTGCTGCGGCAGCCCGCCCCTCCGTCCAAGGGAGGTCCACAACGCGCCGCGCTCATCCTGCTCACCTCGAATCGTGGACTTGCCGGCGGGTTCAACTCCAACCTGATCAAGGAAGCGCGTCGCCGGATCGAGGCACTGGAGGCGGAGGGGTACACGGTCGATCTGTACGGAATCGGCAAGAAGGGGATCGGATTCTTCAAGTATCTCGGCCGGAAGCTCGCACTGGAGCGGATGGACATCGGCGATCGTCCGACCGCGGAGCATGCGGGGGAGATCGTAGCTCCGCTGATCGAGTCGTACGCCGCGGGGGAGTTGGGGACCGTAGAGCTGGTCCAGGCCCGGTTCATCAGCGCGCTGCAGACGCCGCCGACAACGGTGCGGATTCTTCCGGTGGAGCAGGTGGCAGGAAAGCAGGGAAGCGGGGACAGCAGCGGGGCAGCGGGGCAGCGGAGTGGGGAAGTGGGGAAGGATGAGCCCAAGATGGTGGCGAATTACATCCTGGCGCCGAGTGCCGAGGCGATTCTGCAGGAGCTGCTGCCGCTCTATGTGCGAAACATGGTGTATCGCGGGTTGGTCGAGACGGCGGCGGCAGAGCACGGCGCCCGGCGCACCGCCATGAAGAACGCGACCGACAATGCGGGTGAGATCCTGGAGCTCTTGAAGCGCACCTACAACCGCCAGCGGCAGGCGCAGATCACCCAGGAAATCTCCGAGATCGTCGGCGGAGCGGCCGCGTTGCAGGGGTAGGTGGGCAAGCGGGAAATTCACACTGAATATCGAGAGACATACGCATGGCCACTGCGATAGCAACGGAGAGAGTCGGCACCGGAAAGACGACCGAGAAGAACATCGGCCGGGTGGTGCAGGTCATCGGGCCGGTGCTCGACGTCGAGTTCGAGCCCGAGCATCTTCCCGAGATCTACAATGCCCTGGTGATTGAAGACAGCAGCGGGCCGGTGCCGGTGCGCCTCACCGCCGAGGTGCAGCAGCACATCGGGCAGAACCAGGTCCGCGCGGTGGCCATGAGCACCACCGATGGGGTGACTCGCGGGATGCAGGTCCTCGATACCAACGGCCCGATCACCGCTCCGGTGGGCGAGGCCCCGCTGGGCCGCATTCTCAACGTGCTGGGCGAGCCGGTGGACGGCGGCCCTCCGCTCCCCAAGGACACCGAGCGCTGGCCCATCCACCGGGAGACCCCCAAGTTCACCGATCTCGAGCCCAAGACCGAGATCTTCGAGACCGGAATCAAGGTCATCGATCTAATCGCGCCGTTTGTGAAGGGCGGCAAGATCGGGCTGTTCGGGGGCGCCGGTGTGGGCAAGACGGTCGTCATTCAGGAGCTGATCAATAACGTGGCCAAGGGACACGGCGGCCGCTCGGTCTTCTGCGGCGTGGGTGAGCGAACCCGGGAAGGCAATGACCTCTACCTCGAGTTTAAAGAGGCAAAGATCCTGGAGAACGTGGCCCTGATCTATGGCCAGATGAACGAGCCGCCTGGCGCCCGTCTCCGGGTCGGTCTGACCGGGCTCACGGTGGCCGAATATTTCCGGGACATCCAGGGCCAGGACGTCCTGCTCTTCATCGATAACATCTTCCGCTTCACCCAGGCTGGATCTGAAGTGTCGGCGCTGCTCGGCCGAATGCCCAGCGCGGTGGGCTACCAGCCGACGCTGGCCACCGAGATGGGAGATCTGCAGGAGCGGATCACCTCGACCAAGAGCGGATCCATCACCTCGGTGCAGGCCATCTACGTACCGGCCGACGACCTCACCGATCCGGCGCCGGCCACCGCATTCGCCCACCTCGACGCAACGGTGGTGCTCTCCAGGGCCATTGCGGAGCTGGGCATCTATCCTGCGGTTGACCCCCTCGACAGCTCGAGCCGGATTCTCGATCCGCAGTACGTGGGGCAGCGGCACTACGATGTCGCCATCGGCGTGCAACGCATTCTCCAGCGCTACAAAGCCCTGCAGGACATCATCGCCATTCTGGGTATGGACGAGCTGAGCGAAGAGGACAAGCTCATCGTGGCCCGCGCGCGACGCATCGCGCGGTTCCTCTCCCAGCCGTTCTTCGTGGCAGAGCAGTTTACCGGGTTCCCCGGCAAGTACGTCAAGCTGGACGATACCATCTCCAGCTTCGAGAGAGTGGTGGCGGGTGAATTCGACAATCTGCCCGAGCAAGCGTTCTATATGCAGGGCGGAATCGACGATGTGATTGCGCGGGCCAAGCAACTGGCGAGCGGGTGATGCAGGTCACGGTGATCTCCCCTGAGGCATCTATGTTCGACGGTGAAGCAGATGCGTTGGTCGCGCCTGCTTTTGACGGCCAGGTCGGCATCCTGCCGAACCACGCACCTTTCATGACACTGCTGGGCGAGGGCACTCTGACGGTTCGCCGGGCAGACGCGGTCAGTCGCTTCT
>DASRIN010000275.1:0-2065 GCA_035649975.1 Gemmatimonadales bacterium | reverse complement strand
ACCACCGCGACCACCAACAGGAGGTGAATTAGGCCGCCGGCCACGTGGAACACACCCCACCCCAGAAGCCAGGCAACCAGCAGGATAACGGCAAGCCAGACCAGCATGGACCATTCCTCCACTCAGGGTAGAAGTCACCGTGCCCCACAGTATAAGGGCCGCCCGAGGTGGGGGCTGTGAGCATCCGCACCGATTCCCCCCAACTTCTTGGCTGAATTAGGTATCTAGGTCACAGAACCGGTATCCGCAAAGGCCCAGCTTAACCTGCCAGCGCTTCCCGGTGCGGGCCTATTGTCGAAATGGAATCAGTACTTCTTATCGGGTCGGGTTCATGAACGTCGAGTTATACCGGCTGCTGGTCGAATCGGCGGTCGACTATGCCATCTTCCACCTCAGTCTCGATGCTCTTATCGAGAGCTGGAATCCGGGCGCGGTCCGGATCTTCGGGTACGAACCGGGCGAGATCATTGGCAGACACGGATCCATTCTCTTTACCCCGGAGGACAATCTCGCGGGAGCGCCCGAGGAAGAGGCACGGAATGCTGCCAAATCCGGCCGGGCGGAGGATTCCCGATGGCACATCCGGAAGGATGGGTCGCGCTTCTGGGCTAACGGCGTCATGCTCGGGCTTCGGGACGATGGCGGTAACCTGATCGGCCTGGCCAAGATCATCCGGGATGACACCGAGCGTAAGCGGGCGGAGGAGCAGCTTCAGTTCCAGCAGAACCTGGCCGACGCGATTACGAGCAACGCCGCCGAAGGTGTTTTGCTGGTCGACAACGAGGGCAGGGTGACGTTCATCAATCGGACGGCGCAGTCCATGCTGGGCTGGACCCAGGAGGAGCTCTTGGGCGAGGTGCTCCACGACAAGCTGCAAAATTGCCGCCCGGACGGAACCTCACGCTCCAGCGACGACTCGCCCCATATGGAAGTTCTCCGGACCGGTGAGGCCCTTCGCAGTCATGAGGATTATTTCCTCCACAAGAACGGCCAGATCGTTCCGATCAGCTGCTCGGTGGCTCCGATCCGATCCGACAGCGTCGTTGCCGGAGCCGTAATGATCGTCCGGGACTTGACGCAACAGCGACTGGCGGAGGCTACCCAGCGAGAGAACGAACAAGCACTCCAGCAGGCCCAGAAGCTGGAGAGCATCGGGGTGCTGGCCGGCGGCATTGCCCACGACTTTAATAATCTGCTCACCGGTATCATGGGGAATGCCGGCCTAGCCCGGCGAGCGATCACTGCAGGGAGAACCGAGCAGGCGGCGAACCGGCTGCGGGACGTGCTCTCGGCCAGCGAGCGCGCAGCCGATCTCACCCGCCAGCTTCTGGCCTACGCCGGCAAGGGAAGGTTCGTGATCCTTCCGGTGGATCTGGCCAGGCTGGTAAGCGAGGTCAGCACCCTTATCCGGGCTTCCCTGTCCAAGAAGATCACGCTGGTCATCGACGTGCCTGAAGATTGTCCCCTGGTGGAGGCTGACAGAGCTCAGCTCCAGCAGCTGGTCATGAACCTGGTGATCAACGGGGGTGAAGCTATCGGGGACGACCCCGGCACCCTCAGCGTCCGCGTCCGCACCGAGCACTTCACCGAGCGGCGGGAGCGGCCGCGGGCGGAAGGCTTCCCCATCGTCACCGGCAACTACGTCCGCGTCGACGTGACCGACACCGGCGCTGGAATGGACGAGGAAACCCGAAGCCGGATCTTCGAGCCTTTCTTCACCACCAAGTTCTTGGGTCGCGGGCTGGGACTCTCCGCGGCGCTCGGCATCGTTCGCGGCCACCGCGGCGCCATCAGCGTCCGCAGCGAGCCGGGCCAGGGCACCACCTTCACCGTGTTGCTGCCGGTGCATCGTGAGCTCCGCCGGACAGAACGGGTGAGCGGCCATTCCGTGGTGGACCGCGAGATTCAGGGATCGGGCACCATCCTGGTTGCCGATGATGAAGAGGGGGTGCGCTCCCTGGTGGCGAGCGTGCTGGGGGACGCAGGCTACACCGTCGAGCTGACGGCCGATGGGGCCCAGGCGGTGGAGCGGCTTCGGCGCCTGGGCGATGATGTGCGGCTGGTG
>DASRIN010000274.1:0-4773 GCA_035649975.1 Gemmatimonadales bacterium | reverse complement strand
CAAGGGCAGCTCGATGCCCAGCAGCCGGTCCACCCGGGACGGTCGTAGGAAGATCCGCGGCGGGTTGGCAGGACCGGGACCCAGGTCCAGAGGGATGTCGGCCAGCTTTCCGCCAGCCGTTACACCAATAATGTCGATGCACCGCCGCAGGGCTTCCGCGCCTCCCCAGCGATCAATGCCGCGCTCGAACCGATAGCTCGCCTCGGTGGAGAGATTGAGTGTCCGCTGGGTCCGCCGGACCTCCGCAGGTGTGAAGTAGGCACACTCGAGAAAGACGTCCACCGTCTCGGCGCTGACCTCGGTCGCGAGACCGCCCATGATCCCGGCGACACCGATGGGGCCACCCTCATCGGCAATGATGGTCATGCTCGGGTCCAGCGCGCGGGAGACCCCGTCCAACGTGGTCAGAGTCTCCTTGGCCACTGCCCGCCGGACCACTACGGCCGGACCCCGCAGCTTCGCGATATCGTACGCGTGCATCGGCTGGTTCAGCTCGAGCATGACATAGTTGGTAGCATCCACCACGTTGTTGATGGAGCGGACACCAACAGCCTCCAGCCGCTTAACCAGCCAGGACGGTGAAGGCCCCACCTTGACGCCGTGGAGGACGGCAGCGAGAAAGCGGGGACAGCCCTGGATGTCCTCGGTGCCCGCGCGCACGCCTCCTACGGTCCCAATGTTGCCCACCCGCTTGACCGGCGGCACGTCGATCACTGGGTTGGGTAGCGGTGGGAGACGGAAAGGGGTACCGAGCGAAGCCGCCACCTCGCGTGCCACGCCCTTGTGTCCCAGCAGGTCGGGGCGGTTCGGTCCTACGTCGATGACCAGCCGATGATCCGCGATGCCAAGTGCGTCGAGCAGCCGAGTGCCGGGTGGGGCATCGGTTTGGAGCTCCCAGATCCCCTCTCCATCCTGTCCCAGGCCGAGCTCGCGGGCGGAGCAAAGCATTCCCTGCGACAGCTCGCCCCGGAGCTTTCGCTGCTCGATGCGCAGTCCGCCGGGAAGAGTGGCACCCACAGGCGCGAGCGGATACTTGCGGCCCGCGGTGACGTTGGCGGCGCCACAGACCACATTGAGACGGTCCGAATTTCCACCGTTCACGGTGCAGACCCGCAGCCGGTCCGCATTGGGATGAGGACGAACCTCTTCGACTTCGGCCACCAGGACGTCGGCCAGGTCTGCATGCAGCGACTCAACCGCGTCCACCGGGGCGCCCAGCATGGTGAGTCGCTCGGTCAGGTCCCGGATCTCGAGTGGCCGGCGGAGGAAATCTTCCAGCCAACGGCGGGACACGTTCATCTTCCCTGCCCCGCTGGAACAAACTGTTCCAAGAACCGCATGTCACCATCGTAGAGCAGCCGAATGTCGGGAATGCCGTAGCGCAGCATGGTGATCCGATGCGGCCCCATGCCGAAGGCCCAGCCGGTGTAGCGTTCCGCATCCACGCCGGTGTGCTCGAAAACCGCAGGATGCACCATCCCACAGCCGAGAATTTCCATCCAGCCGGTGCCCTTACACGCGGGACAGCCGCTTCCATGGCAGAGCTGGCACTCGACATCCATTTCCGCGGATGGCTCGGTGAAGGGGAAGAACGAGGGCCGGAACCGGACCTTGGTTGTCGGGGTGAAGAACCGATGAGCGAAGTGCACCAGGGTGGCCTTCAGATCCACGAACGAGATCCCCTCGTCCACCGCCAGTCCTTCGATCTGTGAGAACGCAGGGGCGTGGGAGGGGTCGAACGGGTCGTTGCGATACACCAATCCGGGAATCACCACCCGCACCGGTGGCGGAGCTTCCAGCAGGGTGCGGATCTGTACCGGAGAGGTATGGGTGCGGAGCAAGAGCCTGCCGCCGGTATCCCCCGGCAGGGCCGGTGCATCGACGTAGAGCGTATCGTGCATGTCCATGGCGGGGTGGTCCGACGGGAAGTTGAGGGCCGTGAAGTTATACCAGTCGGTTTCGACCTCAGGCCCTACCGCCACGGTGAACCCGATTCCCCGGAAGATTCCGACGATCTCGTCCACGACCCGAGTGACCGGGTGTTCGGCGCCCACCCAGCGTCTCCGCCCGGGCATGGTCCAGTCGATGCCTGCCTGCTCGCGGCTCCGGCGCTCGGTGTCGAGCACCTCGCTTCGGCGGGCAAAGGCTTCCTCGAATGCAGCCTTGAGCCGATTGACGGCGGCACCATAGGCTTTGCGCTCCTCTGCCGGCTTCGACGGCACCGACCGCAGCGCGGCAGTCAGCTCTCCGTTTTTTCGACCGAGGATCGCCACCGTCTCGCCGGCCAGCTGGTCCGGCTTCAGACCAGGCACAGCCTGGAGCCGGGGCAACAGGGCATCGAGATCGGGATAGCCGGTAGGATCTGCCATCATGCACTTGGGATAGGCGTCATTACGAAGAAGGGCCGCACGCCCTGCGTGAACGGCCCCTTGCGGCGTCAGGGCCCCAGCTGGGCCACCGGCTCCCCGTCAGGAGCGATCGGCACCTTTCGCCATCTCGGCGATGCGGGCAAATGCCTCGCTGTCGTGTACCGCCAGATCGGCCAGCACCTTTCGATTGATATCGACACCGGCCCGGCGAAGCCCGGCCATCAATCGGCTGTAGCTCAGCCCCTGGCTCCGGGCTGCCGCGTTGATCCGGGTGATCCACAGCGCCCGGAACTCGCTCTTCTTCTTTCGCCGGTCGCGATAGGCGTAGCGCATGGCGCGCTCGGCCGTCTCCTTGGCCGACTTGTACAACTTGCTGCGGCCGCCGCGGGCTCCCTTGGCGGCCTCCATGATCTTCTTCTTGCGGGCGTGATGGGCAACGCCGTTCTTGACGCGAGGCATCGGTTCGTCCTTAGGCCTGAAGGAGACGGCTGACGCGCGGGAAATCGGCAGAGCTGACGAGATCGCCCTTCTTCAGCCGGTTCTTCCGCTTGCGCGTCTTCTTGGTCAGGATGTGGCTGTGATTCGCGTGCCAGCGCTTGAGCTTGCCGCTGCCCGTGATCTTGAAGCGCTTCATCGCGGCCCGTTTGGTCTTCTGTTTCGGCATCCTCTATCTCCTTATCCGTCCCATCATTTGGGCGCGATCACCATTGTCATGTTGCGGCCTTCGAGCTTGGCCTCGGATTCGATCTTGCCTACGTCCGCCAGACTCGCCGCCACCCGGTCGAGCACCGCCTTGCCCAGCTCCAGGTGAGCCATCTGCCGCCCCCGGAACATCATCGTCACCTTGACCTTGTTGCCATCACCCAGGAATTCGCGCGCGTGCCTGGTCTTGAAGTCGAAATCATGATCGTCGATCCCCGGGCGATACTTCACTTCCTTCAGCTGAATGATGTGCTGCTTCTTCTTGGCCGCACGCGCCGCCTTGGCCTCCTCGAACTTGAACTTCCCGTAGTCCATGATCTTGACCACGGGCGGACGGGCGGTGGGCGCCACTTCCACGAGATCCAGTCCGCGTTCCATGGCTGCCGCCAGTGCTTCTTCGATAGGCAGGACTCCGAGCTGCTCACCCGCCGCGGTAATAACGCGCACCGGGCTGATCCGGATCATACGGTTGACGCGGATTCGCTTTTCACGATCGTTCGTGGACAGTTCATGCCTCCAACGCAAAAAGAAAAAAGGCACCCGGCTTAGCCAGGTGCCACGACCGAAGCAGGGTGGCACACGCCACCGCGTCGCTTCCAAGCCAGGACCCGGCTGCGCTGCGGCATCGGGCCGACAGGCTCAGGGTGGGGGAAGTTGAGCTCCCCGCTTGAACGGCCGGGAAGCTAGCCCGCAGCCACCGCAGTGTCAACGGGATAACTGCGGAGCTGGCTCTGGCGCAGGCCACACATCTTGGAGCTCGACGTTCTTGCCGGTCTGCACCGGCACCCCGGACGCCACCCGGGGATCGTGCTCGAAAATGAGCCGCCATCCACCGCGCACCGCATCCGCCAGCATGGCCCGCTTGCTCTCCAGGGTACGGAGAGGCTCGACGTCGTAGCCCATGATCCAGGCAAGAGGAAGGTGCGCCGTGGTGGGGAACAGGTCGCCCACGAACACCGCCGTCTCCCCCCGGTCCCGAAGCACGACGGCCTGATGGAAGGGCACGTGACCGGGAGTAAGCCGCACCGAAAGACCGGGCAGCACTTCAGCGTCGCCCTGGACCAGTTTCCACCGTCCGGCCGTGGCTATGGGCTCGAAATTGTGGGGTAGATAGCTCGCCCGGGTTCGTTCGTTGGTGTGCCGGGCAAACTCGAGCTCACCCTGCTGTACGACGTAGGTGGCCTCGGGATAAGTGGGCCGAATGTGCCGTCGGGGGTCGTTCTCCAGCTCCGGGTCCATCGTGGTATTGCCACCTGCGTGGTCGAAGTGAAGGTGGGTGTTGATCACCCACTTGATGTCGCGGGGCAGAAACCCCGCCGAGGCGAGCGCATCTTCCAGCTGAGTGGCTCCTTCCAGCCCCTGATTCTCGACCCCGTAGATGTCCAGAAACTTGGCGTCCTCCTTGTTTCCCAAGCCGGTATCGATCAGTACCAGCCCCTCGGGATGCTCGACCAGGAGGCAGCGCATCGCCAGCGGGATTCGGTTCCGCTCGTCCGGCTCGATCCGGGTGCGCCAGAGTGTGCGGGGGACGACGCCGAACATGGCCCCTCCGTCGAGTCGCTGGCGTCCGCCCTCCAGGGTGTGACAGCGAAGGCCTCCTACCGAGAACGACCGTTGCAGCGTCACATCAGCTCCTCGGGACAGGAATCGGCGCGGGGCTCCGTCGGCATGGCCGAGCGCTTCCGGCGACGGCGGCGCGCTC
>DASRIN010000273.1:0-3311 GCA_035649975.1 Gemmatimonadales bacterium | reverse complement strand
CGGTTTGACCGAAGAAATCATCTCCGACCTCGCAGGGATCAGGGCCTTCAGCGTCATCTCCTGCTCGTCGGCGATGCGCTTCAAGGGCACCGACAAGGACGTGCGGACCATCGGGCGGGAGCTCGGCGTCCAGTACGTGCTGGAAGGGAGCGTGCGCAAGGCGGGGTCGAGCTTGCGGATCACCGCGCAGCTGGTGGATGCCGAGGCGGACTCCCAGGTCTGGTCGGAGAAGTACGGCGGGACGCTGGACGATGTGTTTGAGGTGCAGGAACGGGTATCACGCGAGATCGTGAAGGCGCTGGGTGTGACCCTGAGTGCTTCCGAGGACCAGCGGCTCGCGGCGCGGCCGATTCAGAATGTCCGCGCTTTCGAGCTGTTCCTGCAGGCCCGCCAGGAGATTCGCGGGTTTACCACCGTCCCGAGAGGCAAAGAGCTGGCCCGTCAGGCCATGGAGATCGAGGGGGAGACCGCGCCGTTGCTCTGGCTCCTCGCCTGGGCCGATGTCTCCCTGGTCAAGGTCGGGCTCGCGGATCCGGCGATCCTCAAGCAGTGCGCCGTGCAGGCGGATGCGCTCATTGCCATGGCGCCGGAGGCGTCGTACGGATACGGTCTGCACGGCTACATCTCCTTCGAGCGGGGCAATCACCCCGAGGCGGTTCGCTATTTCCGCGCCGCGCTCGAGCGCGATCCCAACGACACCGACGCGATGTTCTGGATGATCGTCGCCTACTGGAATGCCGGGCATGCGGAAGCGGCCCGGCCCATCGTCCAGCGGCTGATGACGGTCGATCCGCTGGGCGCGACGGCATGGCTGGCGCAGGGAGTCACCGAATGGTTCCTTGGGCGACTGGCCGAGGGACGGGCGCCGATTCTGCGCGCCCTCGAGCTCGATCCCCAGGGCTTCCTGGTTCGCTGGTCGCTGGGATATACCTGCGCGCTGGCCGGTGACGTCGCCGGCGCGACCCAAGAAGCGAACTGGTGCAAGGCGTACGGACCGCAGGTGCCATATACCTGGCAGCTCGAGTCGCTGGTTGCTTCGATGGCGGGCGATCGCGCTCGTGGCCTCGAGCTGCTCGCGCCGGTGAACACTGCACCGCTCGACTTCCACCTGACCTTCCATCTTGCGGAGTCGTTCGCGATGGCGGGGGCAATCGAGCGGGCGCTGGTCGTGCTGGAAGAGGCGGTGGACAAGGGCTTCTATGCCTATGCGTTCATGAACGCGCTCTGCCCGTTCATGGCGCCGCTCCGGGGGAACCTCGCGTTCGACCGGATCATGGAGAAGGCGCGGGGGCGCTGGGAAGAGTTCGTACGCGCGGTGGCCCGATGACGCGTCCGCAACGTGCTTTTTTCCTGATCCTCTCGCTCGTCGCCTGCGGAGAATCCTCGGGGCCGCCACCGGCCCCACCCTCCACCGACCGGCCCAATCTCGTCGTCGTGATCGTGGATGATCTTCGCTGGGACGAATTCGGCGCCGGGGGTCACCCCTATCTCGAGACTCCCCACATCGATCGTCTGGCCGCCGAAGGGGCGTTGTTCACCAATGCGTACCATGCGGTTCCCCTCTGCTCCCCCAACCGGGCCACGCTGCTCACCGGCCAGTTTCCCTCCCGGCACGGGATCATCGACAATGTGGCGCGGAGCCTGGCCAGCCACCGGCTCGAGACGTTTCCGCAGGCGCTCCAGGCGGCAGGGTACCGCACCGCCTTCCTCGGCAAATGGCACATGGGGAACGACCCCACCCCGCGTCCCGGCTTCGACTACTGGGTCGCCATGCCGGGGCAGGGACGCTCGGTAGATCCCGAGCTCTTCGAGAACGGTGAGCTGCACGTGGTTCCGGGTTACACCACCGACCTGCTGACCGATCGGGCCATTTCCTTCATCGACCGCGAGCAGGAGCGGCCGTTTCTGGTGTACCTGGCCCACAAGGCGGTGCATCCCGACGTGGTGCAACGCGACGACGGATCTCTCGATCCCGAGAGCGATCAGGGTTACATCCCCGCTCCCCGCCACGAGGGCCGCTATCGCGATCGCACCTATCCCCCGCGCTGGCGCCAGGCCGATCTCCGCACCGATCTGAGCGGGAAGCCCGCGGTGCGTCAGGCGCTGGCTCGGCTCCCGGGCTGGTCCGACAGCGGACACGCCGGGCATACGGGGGCGTCGTGGGCCGGCGAGGCGACGATTCGGCGCCGGGCCGAGATGATTCTGGCCGTGGACGAAGGGCTCGGGCGGATCATGGCCAAGCTGGACTCGCTGGGCATGCTGGATCGCACGGCGATCGTGCTCAGCAGCGACAACGGTTTCTTCTTTGGCGAGCATGGGCTCACCACCGAACGGCGATTGCCCTATGAAGAATCCATTCGTAACCCGCTGCTGGTCCGATATCCTCCGCGGGTGCCCGCCGGGTCCCGGCCCAACGGGCTCGCTCTGACGGTGGATCTCGCCCCGACCCTGATGGAGCTTGCCGGGGTGGCGGTGGGTCCCAGGATTCAGGGACGCTCGCTGGTTCCGCTGTCCGCCGGCACACCGGCGGGCTGGCGGGAATCGGTGCTGGTGGAGTTCTACACCTACGAGAATCCCTTTCCCCACCTCCTGGACATGGACTACCGCGCCATCCGCACCGATCGTTACAAGTACATTCATTGGATCCAGCACCCCGATCAGGACGAGCTCTACGATCTCAGCCGGGACTCACTCGAGGTCAAGAACCTGGCTGGTGACCCGGCACTCAAGGGTGTGAAGGCACGGCTGAAAGAGGATCTGGGGCGACTGGTCCTTCGGGCGATGGGGCTCGGGGAGCGATGAGCTGATCTGCGGGAGAATTCCATTCAAGAGCTCAATTCCAAGGTGAACAAATGAGATTTGCCGGACTCCTGCTCGCGGTGTTGGCCGCGCCGCTGGCCCCGTTGGCCGCGCAGGGCCTCGACACCGCTGCTGTCGCAAAGGCCGCCGCGGCGCTCAAGCTCCGGAGCATCGGTCCGGCGCTCATGAGCGGGCGGATATCCGATGTCGAAGTGCATCCCCGCGACCGGACAATCTGGTACGTCGCCGCCGGGTCGGGCGGGGTCTGGAAAACCACCAATGCCGGCACCACGTGGACTCCCGTCTTCGAGGACCAGCCGTCGTACTCAATCGGCGAAATCACCATCGACCCGACCAATCCCGAGGTCGTCTGGGTCGGCACCGGCGAAAACGTGAGCGGGCGGCACGTCGGCTGGGGCGACGGTGTATACCGCAGTCGCGACGCGGGTCGGAGCTGGCAGCGCATGGGACTCGCCGCCTCCCAGCACATCGGCCGAATCCTGGTCGATCCG
>DASRIN010000272.1:0-5845 GCA_035649975.1 Gemmatimonadales bacterium | reverse complement strand
GTTGCGGTCGGCGCTTCAGGGAGTGGCCCGCTACTGGCTGGGGTTGAACCAGAGTCCCCCCGCCCCGGCTCTTCTCACCTGAATCTCTGACACTTATTCGGCCGAGATTCGTCTGCATACGTGCCCTCTCAGCTCCATTCCACTGATTCGAGGTTCCCTGTGCCGGGTTTAGTTAGTCGTGTCGCCGTTCTGACCGGATCGCTACTGCTCCCCACCACCCCTCCCCTGCCGGCGCAAGCCACGCCTCCGGCGAAGGTGGTCGACATTCCATTCCAGCGCTTCGTGCTGCCCAACGGACTGACATTGATCGTTCACGAGGACCGGAAAGCTCCGATCGTAGCGGTGAATGTCTGGTACCACGTCGGCTCCAAGAACGAGCGGCCTGGCCGCACCGGTTTCGCCCATCTCTTCGAGCACCTGATGTTCAATGGCACCGAGAACTACGACAAGGATTTCTTCGGTCCTATGGAGCAGGCCGGCGCTACGGACATGAACGGAACCACCAACGAGGATCGGACCAACTACTTCGAGAACATTCCGACCAACGCCCTCGACCTCGCGCTGTGGATGGAGTCGGACCGGATGGGACACCTCACCGGCGCCATCAGCCAGGCCAAGCTGGATGAACAGCGTGGAGTGGTGCAGAACGAGAAGCGGCAAGGAGAGAACGAGCCCTACGGCAAGGTATGGGACTTCCTCACCCCGAAGCTCTATCCGGCAAACCATCCCTATGCCTGGACCACGATCGGTTCGATGGAAGACCTGGATGCGGCCAAGCTCGACGATGTGAAGGATTGGTTCCGCACCTACTACGGTGCAGCCAATGCCGTGGTCGTTATTGCGGGCGACATCGATGCGAGGACGGCGCGGCAGAAAGTCGAGCATTACTTCGGGGACATCCCCGCCGGGCCACCGGTGGCTCGGCAGGACGCCTGGGTTGCGAAGCGGACCGGCACCCAGCGGGGCATCCTGCAGGACCGGGTCCCTCAGGGCCGGATCTATAAAGTGTGGAATGTGCCGGGCTGGGGAACGGCCGACGCAGAGTATCTCGATCTGGTGGGCGACGTCCTGACCCAGGGGAAGTCATCCCGGCTCTACAAGCGACTGGTGTACGACGACCAGATTGCCACCGGCGTCTCCGCCTACGTCGACCTGCGCGAGATCGGCGGGCTCTTTGTGGTCGAGGCGACTGCCCGCCCAGGAGTCGAGCTTCCCCAGGTCGAAAAGGCGGTAGACCAGGAGCTGGGCCGCCTGCTGGCAGGAGGCCCCACCCCAGCCGAGCTCCGCCGGGTCAAGACCCAGTCTCGCGCCGGCTTCATCCGAGGGGTCGAGAGAATCGGAGGATTCGGCGGCAAATCGGACGTACTGGCACAGGGGGAGGTCTTTGCCGGCCGGCCGGATTACTACAAGGTGAGACTGACCCGGATCGAGCAAGCCACGGCGGCGCAGTTGTCCCGGGCAGCTCGCCAGTGGCTGTCCGATGGCGTCTACACGCTGGAAGTGCACCCCTACGCCGAGTTCCAGACTGCCACTGCAAAGGCCGACCGCTCCAAGCTGCCATCGGCGGGAACCCCGCCTGACTCCAAGTTTCCCGAGCTGGAGCGGGCCGAGCTCTCCAACGGCCTCAAGCTCGTTCTGGCGCGCCGGCCTTCCATCCCCCAGGTACGCTTCGACCTGCTGCTGGATGCCGGCTATGCCGCCGATCTCTCGGGTATACCAGGTGTCGCCAGCTTGACGTTGGCCATGATGGATGAGGGAACGGCGAAACGAAACGCACTCCAGATAAGCGACGAGCTGGCTCAACTCGGAGCCAATCTTATTACCGGCTCCAAGCTCGACGTCTCCAGCGTCTCACTCGAGGCACTCAAGGAGAACCTCGATCCCTCGCTGGAGATCTACGCCGACGTGGTGCTCCACCCCTCGTTTCCTCGCGCCGACTTCGAACGGCTCAAGAAACAGCGGCTGGCTCAGATCCAGCAGGAGAAGGCGGACCCCATCGGGCTGGCTCTCCGGGTGTTTCCGGGGCTGGTCTACGGCCCGGGCCATGCCTACTCGAACCCGTGGACCGGATCCGGTACTGAGGAGTCCACCGCGCGAATCCGCCGGGAGGATCTGGCCCGCTTCCACCAGAGCTGGTTCAAACCCAACCACGCTACGATGGTGGTCGTCGGCGCCACGACGATGTCAGAGATCAAGCCCAAGCTGGAGCGATTGTTCACTGGGTGGGAGGCGGGCCCGGTGCCTTCCAAGTCCATCGCCACGGTCCCCCAGCAGCAGCGACCCACGGTTTACCTCATGGATCGTCCCGGCTCCTTACAGTCGGTTATCATCGCCGGACATGTAGCCCCGCCCAAGGCCAACCCGCAGGAAGTCACGATTCAAACTCTCAACACCGTGCTGGGCGGTGACTTCGGCTCCCGGGTCAACATGAACTTGCGCGAGGACAAGCACTGGTCCTATGGCGCGTTCACCTTTTTTCGGGATGCCCGGGGCCAGCGTCCCTTCGTAGCCTACTCGCCGGTGCAGACGGACAAGACCAAGGAAGCGATCATCGAGTTGAGCAAGGAGCTTCGCGGCATCGTGAAGGACCGCCCCATCGAGCCCGCCGAGCTTTCCCGCGCCCAGGCCTCACTGACCCTGACGCTGCCCGGCTCCTGGGAGACGATGGGTGCCCTGGCCGGTGCCATCGGCGAAATTGTGAGCTTCGGGTTGGATGATCGGTACTATGATACTTTCGCCGACAAGGTCCGGGCCGAGACGATTCAGAGCCTGACCCAGGTTGCCGGCGAAGTCATCCATCCTGATCAGCTCGTGTGGGTAATTGTAGGTGATCGGTCAAAGATCGAGCCGGGCATCAGGGAGCTGAAGCTGGGCGATATCCGGCTCCTCGACAGCAACGGCAAACCGGTTACCTGATCAGCGTAACTTCAGCACTGGAGAGGATCATGCCGACCAGCAGCGCAGAGGCAGTGTGGGAGGGAGTGCTCCGAAGTGGTCGGGGCCATTTCAAGGCCGGATCGGGCGCCTTCGAGGGAGACTATTCCTTCGCCACCCGGTTCGAAGGAGCCCGGGGGACCAACCCCGAAGAGCTCATCGCTGCGGCTCACGCTGCCTGCCTCAGCATGGCGTTGTCCGCCGGGCTGGAGAAGGCAGGAACGCCAGCCACCCGGATAACTACCCGCGCAGCCTGTACGGTGGAAAAGGCGGGTGAGGGCTTCAAGATCACCCGGATGCGGCTGGAGGTGCGGGGGAAGGTTCCGGGGGTGGATCAGGCGGCGTTTGCCAAAGCGGCTGAAGGCGCCAAGCAGGGTTGCCCGGTGTCGACGGCTCTCCAGGGGAACGTCAAACTCGAGCTGGACGCGAGGCTGGAATAGATCCGATCTGCCACACGCTCGCCGGCGCCGCGCTGTCGGGCAGCGGTCTGGCCCGGCGAACGGCGCTCGGCACGGCGGCACTGGTGATCGGGGCTAACCTGCCCGATATCGACGTGCTGTCCTACTTCGGCGGCCCGCTGGCGGACCTGGAGTGGCGCCGGGGATGGACCCACGGCGTGCTTGCCCTGGTGATCCTGCCCGTACTGCTGGCCGGCGTCCTGCTTCTGGTGGCCAAAATAAGGATTGGTTCCTGGCGCAGTGTCCCACCCGCCGTGAAACCCCGCCAGCTACTCCTGCTCTCCTCAGTCGCGGTTCTCTCCCACCCACTGCTGGACACCCTCAACACCTATGGGGTGCGGTGGCTGATGCCGTTCTCTGGCCGCTGGTTCTATGGCGACGTGCTCTTCATTGTGGATCCCTGGCTGTGGCTGATCCTTGGCGGCGGCCTGGCTTGGACCTGGATTCGTCGGATGCGCGAGAAAGGCCAGGCGACCGCGCCAGTGAGCTGGGCTCTGGGTTTGGCCCTCGCTTACATCGCGGCGATGGCGATCTCGTCTCTTGTTGCCCGAAGGCTGGTTGCTCGAGAGATCCGGGCGCGGTATGGCGGTGCCGTGCTGGCCACCATGGCGGGACCGCTTCCGCTCACACCTGTGTCACGAAACTTCGTGGTGGAGCAGGAGAATCACTATCGAGTGGGAGCCTTTCACTGGCTTCGGCGGCCCCACGTCACCGAGGTTGTGAGCTACCCACGCCGCAGCCCCGCGGAGCACCCGGCGTATAGCTCGGCCGACTCGATCCTGGCGTTTCGGCGGTTCATGGGGTGGGCTCGCTTCCCCACGCTGTCTCTGGAGCAGACAGGACCGGGGGAGTACCTGGTGCATGTCGTGGATCTCCGCTACGCGCGTGCTCCCGGAACGGGGTTCGGGGCCCTCACTATTCCGGTCAGGTTTCCTATTTATGGAAGCATGGAGTGATTAGACTGGAATTGGCTGAGGATAT
Source organism: Gemmatimonadales bacterium (assembly GCA_035649975.1). GTDB lineage: Bacteria > Gemmatimonadota > Gemmatimonadetes > Gemmatimonadales > GWC2-71-9 > CAVVWJ01. The sequence goes on along the minus strand of DASRIN010000272.1, from coordinate 1,472 downwards.
TGCATACTGTATACAGAATACTTCACGGTGAGGATCCGGTGATCACCCGACACCCGCTCCGCGAGCAAGTCTATCAAGCCATTCTGGACAGCGTTCATAGGGGCGACCTCCCGCCCGGCACTCGGGTCAAGGACACCACCCTCGCCACTCAGCTTGGAGTCAGTCGTACCCCGGTCCGGGAGGCTCTGCTCCAGCTGACCCGCGAGGGGGTCCTCCAAGCCGACATGGGCCGAGGCTTCTGGGTCGGCCGCCTGGACCCCGCCGAAATGCGGGAAACTGGAGCCATACTGAGGGCTTTGGAGGTCCTCGCCCTCGAGATCTCGCCGGAGTTCCCCGGCGAGCGGCTTCGCGGGCTGGGCGAGATTGACCGGGTCTTGGGTCAGACCCGGGGCGACGCCGAGCGGATCGTGGCACTGGAGGAGGAGTGGCACCGTACCTTGCTGCAGGACTGTCCCAACAGCCGGCTGCGCGACATCATTTCGACGCTGTGGCAGGTCCCGCGAAGGTACATGAGAGCCTACCTTCGGGACTCCGGGCGGCTCAGCCTGTCGACTCAGCACCACTCGCGCATTATCGAGGCATTGCGCCGGCAAGACCGGCAAACGGCTGCGAGTCGGCTGGGCCAGTACTGGGAAAGAGGAATGGAGGAGCTGGGTTCATGGATGCAGCGATAACCGCAGCCGATCTCGCCCCCGACCTCGAACGCTGGCGGGCGGACACGCCTGGCTGCGCCGGGGTGATTCACCTGAACAACGCCGGCGCAGCGCTGGCGCCCCGAATGGTCAGCGATGCAATCAGCGAGCACCTGCGGCTGGAGCAGGAGCTGGGCGGGTACGAGGCTGCGGAGAGCCAGGTTGGTGCTCTTCGATCGAGCTACGAGGCCCTCGCTGGGGTACTCGGGTGCGGCGGCAGCAACATCGCCCTGGTCCAGAACTCCACCGTTGCCTTTGCCCAGGCGCTCACCGCCTTCGATCTTCAAGCCGGCGATGTGGTGTTGACCAGCCGGTCAGACTACGCCTCGAACCAGATCATGTACCTCTCCCTCGCTCGTCGGCGGGGGGTCGAGATCGTTCGAGCTCCCGACGCACCTGAGGGCGGGATCGACCCGGACGAGGTGAGAAAGCTGGTGCGCCGCCGCCGTCCCACCCTGGTGGCGCTGACCTGGATTCCTACCAACTCCGGTCTGGTCCAGCCGGTCAAAGCGGTGGGCCAGATCTGTCGCGATGCTGGCATTCCCTATCTCGTCGATGCCTGTCAGGCCGTAGGTCAGCTGCCTATCGACGTGGAGGAGATCCAGTGCGACTTCCTCTCCGCCACGGCCCGCAAGTTCCTTCGTGGTCCTCGAGGTCTGGGCTTTCTGTTCGTGGCCGACCGAATGCTCGAGTCCGGCGCTCACCCGCTGCTGATTGATATGCACGGGGCCACCTGGGCCGAGAGCGATCAGTTCGTGCTGACCCCTGATGCCCGGCGGT
>DASRIN010000271.1:0-8487 GCA_035649975.1 Gemmatimonadales bacterium | reverse complement strand
GCACGAGATTGCACGAGGGGGGATGGCGACTGTGTGGCTCGCCCACGACGTCAAGCACGATCGAGAGGTCGCCGTCAAGGTCTTCCGGCGGAAGCGCAGCGCGGCAGTCAGCGCCGAACGCTTCCTGCACGAGGTTCGGATCATCGCCCAGCTCGACCATCCTCACATTCTCACGCTCATCGATTCCGGAGCGAGCGGCAACTTTCTCTGGTACGTGATTCCGTACGTGCGCGGCGAATCCCTGCGGGACCGATTGTGGAACAAGAGCCGGCTCGACGTGGAAGAAGCGCTCGCCATCACTCGCCAAATCGCGAGCGCGATCGACTATGCTCACCGGCGCGGCGTAGTTCATCGCGACATCAAGCCGGAAAACGTCCTGCTCTTCGAGGGCGAGGCGGTGCTGGCGGACTTCGGTATTGCGCTCGCACTCCAGGAGCCAGGGGACAAGCGGCTGACCCAGACCGGCGTGTCCCTGGGAACTCCCCAGTACATGAGCCCGGAGCAGGCCAGTGGCGAGCGGCACCTGGACGGGCGAACCGACATCTACTCCCTGGCCGCTGTCCTTTACGAGATGCTCGCGGGCCAGCCCCCTCATACTGGAGCAACCGAGGACGAGGTGCTGGCAAGACTGATAGCCGAGCCGCCGGTCCGGCTGAGGGCGCTGCGCGATACGGTTCCACCGGAGGTCGACGCCGCGGTGGCCAAGGGGCTCGCCAAGTACCCCGGTGACCGATTTGCCAGCGGGGAAGAGTTCGTCGCCGCGCTGTCGACTCCGCAACCAGTGGAGCTTCCCCCGGCCCCTGCCGGCTCCGCCGGGCTCGTGGGATCTTGCGCAGCCCCGCCGGCGACGAGGCACCGCGCCCTCCTGCTCGTCCTCGGCGTCGTGCTCCTGCTCGGGACGGGCGGAGTGTTCGCTTGGCATCGATACCGCTCCCGGGAGCCGGTTATTGCCAAGCGCATCGCGGTCCTGCCATTCGTGAATCTGAGCCCGGCTGAGGACGAGTATTTCGCCGACGGCATCACCGACGACGTGCGGGGCAAGCTCGCCGCCCTGCCCGGAATCCAGGTGATCGCGCGCAGCAGCTCCAGCCAGTATGCTCGGACGACAAAACCGCCGCAGGTGATCGGCCGGGAGCTTCACGTGGAGTATCTCCTGACCGGCACCGTAAGGTGGGACAAGGCGCCGGGGGCGCCGGGCCGGGTGCGGGTCAGCCCCGAGTTGGTGCAAGCCGCCACCGGCTCGACCCGCTGGCAGGAGCCGTTCGACGCCCCGCTCACCGATGTGTTTCAGGTTCAGGCCGACATCGCGGGCCGGGTTGCCAGCGCGCTCGACGTAGCGCTGGGCGACGCCGCTCGGCATGGGCTCGTGGCCAAGCCGACGGAGAGCCTGGCGGCCTACGACGCCTATCTCAAAGGCGAAGCCGCCTCGCAGGACATGGCTGTGAACGATCCCGCGGGCCTGCGGCGGGCCATTAGCTTCTACCAGCAAGCTGTGGCGCTGGACTCCGGGTTCGTCCCGGCCTGGGCCCAGCTTGCCCGTGCTCAGGTTGCCCTGTATCGCTACGGCGCGCCTATTCCCGAACTGGCCGCTGAGGCCGGTGCGGCGGCGAACCGGGCCAAGGCACTTCGCCCTGACCGGCCCGAGGGGTACGTCGCGTTGGGTGACTACTACCGCTCAGTCCCCGGCGACAACCGCCGGAGTCTCGCGGCCTTCGAGGCGGGACTCGAGCTGGCGCCCAGCAACGTCGATTTGCTCGGGGGCGCAGGCGTGGCGGAGCAGTCCCTGGGCCGCTGGGACGCGTCGCTCCAGCACCTCAGGCGGACGGCTGAGCTCGATCCCCGTTCGGCCCTCTCGGCCGTGCGCACCGCCACTACCCTGCTGTGGCTCCGGCGTTTTCCCGAAGGACAGGCCGAGGCGGACCGCGCCCTCGCGCTCGCCCCGAGCAACATCGCCATGATCTTCCTCCGGGCTACGGCAGCGATCAGTCAGGGAGATCTCGCGGGAGCCCAGGCAGTCATACGCGCTGCCCTCCCCAGGGTCGATCCGGACGCTTTGCTGGCCTTCTTCGGCACCATCGAGGACCTTTACTGGGTCCTGGACGATGCAGAGCAGCGCCGGCTGCTCACGCTCCCGCCGAGCGTGTACGACGGCGATCGCGGCACCTGGGCAATCGTCCGGGCGCAGACCTATTGGCTGCGGGGGGATACGGCGAAGGCGCGGGTGTACGCGGACTCGGCTCAGCGCGTGTTCGCTGACCAGCTCCGGGGCACCCCGGGGGATATCAGGCATGCCCAACGGGGCGTGGCCCTCGCGTACCTCGGTAGAAATGCGGAGGCCATTGAGGAAGGGAAGCGGGGGGTGGTATTGTGGCCGGTCAGCCGGGACGCAACCATTGGGGCCTACCAGCAGCACCAGCTCGTCCGCATCTACCTGCTGGTGGGGGAGCCCGAGAAAGCGCTCGACCAGCTCGAGCCGTTGCTCAGGATCCCTTCCTGGCTCTCAGCCGGGCGGCTCCGGATCGATCCCAACTTCGCACCGCTCCGGGGCAACCCGCGTTTCGAGCGGCTGGTGGGCGGGAAGTAGCGCTCCAGCTCCAGCCGGCTGGAGCGCGCCTCCGCTTGGTCATGGTACCAGCGCCCAGTCCTCCGGGCGCCGCGGCTGGGCTGCCGGCCACCGGCCGAGCAGCGCCCGCTCGCCATCTACGGGAACGACCTGAATCACAATCAAAAGCTTGGGGCCTGCCGAACCCTCTACCACTCCGAGGAGAGCCCGCTCACCGTCTATGGGATTCCCTTCGCTCATCTGAGCTGAGTCTAAGGCACTCGGCGGCGGAGCAGGTATCCGGTTGAGCAGTGCCTGTTCGGGAGTCTGAGCCTCGGCCGACCGACTGAGCCCGGCCCCGGCCAGGATCGCCAGCGCCAGTGCCGGCCCCAACGACCTGCGAATGTTGCGTGACATGTTGCTACCCTCACTGTTGTGGTCACCCGTAATTCTGGCCCCTTCGCTGCGCTCAGGGTGACACGTGAGCGCGCTGTCGCCATCTTCTCGTACCGCTCACCCGCTTACCGCCGGCGGCCAGGCGTGGTACAGCACCGGTGTCACCAGCCGGGCCAGCAGCGTCGAGGACACCAGTCCGCCGATGATCACCCACGCGAGCGGGGCATAGAGCGCCTGCCCCTGCAGGGCGAGCGGGAGCAGTCCACCGATCGCCGTCATGCTGGTGAGCACGATCGGCAGGAACCGGACTTCGCCCGCCTTCCGGACTGCCTCCTCCAGTCCCATCCCCTGCGCCCTGAGCTGGTTGGTCAGGTCCACCAGCAGGATCGAGGTCTTGATCTCGATCCCGATCAGCGCCACGAAGCCGATCATCGCGGTGAACGAGAGGGTGTTGCCGGTGAGGAAGAGCGCGATGATGCCGCCCATCACGCCGAGCGGAATCACCGACGCTACGATGAGGGTGCCGCGGAAGGTCTTGAACTCCAGAACCAGTACAGCCAGGATCATGAAGGTCGCAATGATCACCGCGCTTCCGATCCCGCCGAAGCTCTCCTGCCGGCTCTCGATCTCGCCTGCGGCGACGATGTGGTAACCCCGCGGCAGCGCCAGCGAGTCGAGCGCCGCCAACGCGTTCTGAGTCACCCGGTTGGTGTTGAAGCCGGTCTGGACAAAGCTGGTGACCGTTACCGCACGCTCCCGGTCGACGCGCTGGATCTCGGGCACATCAGTCTCGAATCGGATGTCAGCCACCTGGCGAATCGGGGTCAGCCGTCCGGTCATCGAGGCGACGTACAGCCGGTCGATCGTCGCGGGACCGGGCCGGGGATCGCCCGCGAGCCGCACCACAACGTCGCGTGCGTCGCCGTCGGACTCCCGCAGCACGCCGGCCTCGATTCCGGCCAGCCCCAGCCGAAGCGTGCGGTCGATTTCCAGCGTGGGGATTCCCAGAAGACCGGCCTTCTCCCGGTCGATCTTCACCCTGAGATCGGTTCGCTCCAGCCGAACCGGATTGTCCACGAACTGAGTGCCGGGAGTGGCCTGCAGCACCCGCTCGACCTTGCCCGCGAGTAACCGCAAGGTGTCGAGATCGGGACCCTGTACCCGAAGCGCGATCGGGGCATCGATCGGCGGCCCGTTCTCGAACTCGCGGAGCTCGATCTTTGCCGCTGGATACGCCGCCAGCTCGGCCCGCAAGCTGTCCAGCAGCGGCGGAGTGTGCCGCTGGTCGTAGTCCTCCAGCACCACAAACAGCATCCCCACCGCCGGATTGTCCCGCCGGGGAATCACGTTGTAGTAGATCCGCGGATTGTCCCGGCCGGCCGAGCTGAACACCGCCCGCACTCCGGTACGACGGCGGATCACCGAATCGGCATACTCCGCCGCCGCCGCAGTGGCACCGATGCTGGCGCCCTCCGGTGCGGTGATCCTCACCTGGAACTGCGGGGTCTCCGCTTTGGGAAAGAGCGAGAAGCCCACTGCCGGAATCAGTGCCGCAGCCGACATCACAAACGCCGCAGCGGCCCCCAGCGCGACCAGGGGATGGCGCAGCGCCCGGTCCAGAATCGGGGCGTAGGTCCGGTGGATCACCCGTTCAAAGGTCCGCAGCGCCCGGTTCCCGTGTTCATCGGGGTGCTTCGGCAGCACCAGGCTGGCGAGCCAGGGAATGATGGTCAGCGACACGAAGAGCGAAGCCAGCACCGTGGCAATCACCGCGGCCGGAAGCGAACGGATGTACTGCCCTGGTCCGCCGGGAAGAAACAGCAGAGGCAGGAAGGCCAGGATGAGCGTCGCCGTGGCGCCGGCTACTGCCACCGCGATCTGACTGGTAGCCGCAATGGCGGCCTCCACCCGGGAGAGACCCTGGCGGAGATGCCGGGTGATGTTCTCCACCACCACGATGGAGTCGTCCACCAGGAGGCCGAGGGCGATCACCGCGCCGACGATGGAGAGCTGGTTGACCGTGAAGCCGGTGAAGTACAGGATGGTGAGTCCGATCGCGAGCGAGAGCGGTATGCTCAACATCACGATCCCCGCTGCACGAAGACCGAGGGGCAGCAGGGTGACCAGCACCAGCCCGATCGCGATCGCAAAGTCCTCTCCCAGCCGGGTCAGCCGGTGCGACACATTGTGGGCCTGGTCGAACCCGCGCCCCAGCCTGATGCTCGCCGCCAACCCCCGCTCGAACTCGTCCAGCGCGGCCCACACCCGGTCCCGCACGGCATTGATGTTCTGGCCCTCCTGCTGGGTTACCGTCACGAACACCGCGCGCTTGCCGTTGTACCGCGCCCAGTAGGTCGAGTCCTGTGATCCCCAGCTGACCCGGGCCAGGTCTCCCACCCGAACCAGCCGGCCATCGCCGTTGGCGACGACCGTGCCCGCGATCTGCTCCGGCGTCTCGTAGCTGCCGCTGGTCTTGATGTTGAACGCCCGTGTCCCGGCTTCCACCCGTCCCGCCGGGATATCCTGGCTTTCTCCTCCGATGGCTTGCAGCACTCGCGAGGGCGGGAGGTTCAAGCGGGACAGCCGGCCCAGATCCAGCGCCACATCGATGCGCGGCTCCGGCACTCCCCAGCGCTTGGCGCTGCCGACACCGGGGAGCGCGGTGAGCCGATCCTCCAGCCGGTCGGCCAGGCGATCCAGCTCGCGATACGGTGCCGTCTCGCTCACCAGCGCCACCTGGGCGATGGCGACATCGATGGTCCGGGTTTCTTCCACGGTGAACTGGGTCAGCTCGGCCGGCAGCTCGGGCCGGAGCGAGTTCATCTCCCGGAGCACTTCGTCGTAGCGGTCGTCCGGGTTCTCGTTGAACTCGAACTCCACCTGCACCGTGGCGACTCCGTCGGAGATCCGGCTCTCGATCTCGCGGACGTTGTCCAGCGCGTCGAGCCGCTCCTCCACGTCGCGCACCACCAGCCGTTCGAGATCAGCGGGGCTGGCTCCGGGGTATACCGCGATGACGGTGAAGGTGGGGATGTGGAGCGGGGGGTCCTCGCTCCGCGGAATTGCCAGCCAGGAGCTGATGCCCAGCGCCGCCAGCATCACGAAGAGGACGATGGTGAACTGAAAGTTCCGGACCGGAAACTCGAGCAGCTTCATCGGACCACCTCGACGGCTGAGCCGTCATCGAGATAGGCGGCTCCATCGGTCAGAACGGTGGTGCAGCCCTCGAGTCCTCCGCTGATTGCCACATTACGTCCAGCGATGAACGCCACGCTCACTGGCCGGCGTTCCGCCCGTTTCTGGTCAGCCGAGAGGGCGAAGACCGTTGCCTCGCTGCCGTCGGCCTCCAGCAGTGCCTCGATCGGCACCAGTTGGGCCGGCGTCCCCGTAGCCGGATCTATCTCGACCTGGCCGACCAATCCCGCGGCCAGTACCGTGGCGCCCTGGATTCCGATCTCGACCCCGAAGGCTCCGGTTACCGGATCGGCGCTGCCATCGATCTGAGTGACCCGTCCCGCGAACGTTTTCTCCGGAAAGGCGGCGAACTGCACCCTGGCGCGATCTCCTTTTCGGACCAAGACCACGTCGCGGTCGGCTAGCCCGAGTTCGATCACCTTGCCTCGAGTCGCGCTGCCCAATAACAGCACCGGGCTGCCGGGTGAAACGGTCTCACCCGGCTCGTTGGACCGCCGAAGGATGGTGCCGCCGGCGGGAGCGACGATCACCGCGTACCGGCGATTGAACGCGGCGGCGTCGAGATCGGCCCGCGCCAGCTCCGCCGCGGTTTCGCTGTCCTGCAGCTGCGAGAGGGTGACGACGCTGTCGCGATACAGCCGGCGGGCCCGGGCTAGATCACGCTCCGCCTTGACCGCACCGCTCCGGGCCTTGGCCAGCCCGGCATCGATCTCCCTGAGCTCGAGGGTGGCGAGGACCTGTCCCCTGCGGACGATGTCACCGGGATCCACAGGAACTTGGGCGATCACTCCTCCCACCTTGAAGCTCAGGGCGATCTCATCGCGAGGCGCCACGGTGCCGGTGGCAACCACTGGACGAGCCACAATCGTGTCGATGATCGGTGCGGCTCGAACACGCCTTGCCGGCGCGCTCGGCCTGGCCGGTTGCGCGTCGCCGCCAGTACAGGCGGAAAGGACGGCAAGGATGGGCAGGAGAGCTCCTCTGATCCTGACCCAAGCGAAGGATTTCTTTGCCGGCTCAGGACGTGGTTGTGGCCGGGAGCGATCAATCAGAGTCGCGGTATCCAGCATGGCTTCGCGCTCTTCTTCCGGGATGTCCTGCCACCCGTTGTAGTCGGCAGTCATTGATTTCCTCTCCCTCTCTCAAGTCCGAACTGTCCACCTCCGCCTGCCCTTCTCATCCCAGTTCGATCTTCCTCAACGCCGCCGCTCGCTCCAGCTCCACGTATCGCAGGGCGTACTGGTACACCGTCTGTACCCGATTGAGCTCGGCGCTGGTGTAGGAGGTGCGCGCGTCGAGAAACTCCACCTGTGCTGCCATACCTTCCTCATAGCGGCGGCGCACCAGCTCGAAGCTCCGCCGGGCCGCTGCCAGTCGCGCTTCCGCAGTCCCGATGGCCTGCTTCGCCACTACCGCGGACTCGTATGCCTGGCGCACCTCGAGCCGGATCAGGTCTTCCAGCTCAGTGCGGCGGAGCCGGAGACGGTCGGCCTCGAGCTGGGCGCTTTGGCGTCGGGCCAGGTCGCTTCCGCCGTTGAACAGATTCCACGACACCACCACCGAGATTGCGGTATAGTCGTCGGCGCGGCTGAAGCTCAGCTCCCGACTCTGAAAGCCGTAGTCGAGCGCGACCGACAGACTGGGCAGGAAGGGCGCGGTGGCGAGCCGCACCGCCGCTTCGGCCGCGCGAATACCCGCGCCGGCCTGCTGCAGCTCCTCTCTGCGGTCGAGCCCGTGAGCGACGGCCTGTTGCTCGCTCACGGCGAGATCGAAGCGTATGAGCGAGTCCGGCAACTGCCCGACCGGAGTATCCAGCGGGCGGCGCAGGATCTGATTGAAGGCGCGTGCGGCTGCGTCCTCGGTCTCCCGCGCGTCGGCCAGCTGCTGTTCCACTTCCGCCCGATCTGCTCGGGCGCGAAGCACCGCGTCCGGGGTCGCCCTGCCGGCATCCACCAGCCGCTGCGCCACCCGCTCGCTCTCGAGCACCAGCGCGAGCGTCGCCTCCCAGGTCTGCCGGCCGCTTCGGGCCGCGGCCACGCGGAGGTAGGCGGCCTGTGCCTCGGCGGCGATCCGGCGTGCTGCGGCGCCGCGCTCGAACTGCTGGCCATCGCGCTGGTGCCGAGCGAGCGAGTGATTGGCCCAGATCGCCGGATTGATGAGCGGCTGCGCCAGCCGCAGCCGGGAGTCGTACTGGAATGGCAGCGTGACGTCGATGTCTGTGGGGAATCGAGCGCTGCCGGTGATCTGGTTCAGCGCCCGATACGCCGGGTTCACGAAGTCACCCAGGTTGAGCGCCCCGTCCAGCTGGCTGTAACGAGAATCCACTGTGAGCGAAGGCAGCAGTCGGCCTCGGG
>DASRIN010000270.1:0-5282 GCA_035649975.1 Gemmatimonadales bacterium | reverse complement strand
GATGTTCTCATCCAATACCCTCAGCCTGCTCGACCGCGGGTTCGTACTGGCCATCGCCCATGTCCGGGGGGGCGAGGAGCTGGGTCGAGCCTGGTACGAGGCGGGTCGGCGGTTCAACAAGCGCACCAGCTTCACCGATTTTATCGCCGCGGCAGAACATCTAATTGGGCAAGGGTACACCGTTCCCGAGCGACTGGTCATCAACGGCGGAAGCGCCGGTGGGCTGCTCATTGCCGCGGTTACCAACCTCCGCCCCGACCTGTTTCGGGCGGTGCTGGCGGAAGTGCCGTTCGTGGATGTAGTGAACACCATGCTCGACTCCACGCTCCCGCTCACGGTTATCGAATACGACGAGTGGGGGAATCCCAACGATCCGGCAGCATACTCCTACATCCGGTCCTACTCGCCGTACGACAACATCGCGGCCACGGACTACCCCCACATGTTGATCACGGCGGGTCTCAACGATCCGAGAGTGGCGTACTGGGAACCGGCAAAATGGACCGCGAAGCTTCGGGCGACCAAGACTGACAACAACCGTCTGCTCCTGCGCACCAGCATGGGAACTGGACACGGCGGGGCCTCCGGCCGCTATGATTCGCTTCGGGAAGCGGCGTTCAAGTACGCGTTCGTGCTCGACGTGCTCGGAATGCGGTAGTCCCGGCCTCACCAGAAGGGGGACCGGGGCCAGCGGCGGGCCAGCAGGGCATCGAGGCCGGCGGTTCGGCCGGCCGCCCCCAGTAGCAAGGCGATGGAGATTGCGGCAAAGGTCGCGTCGCTGCCGGCCAGGCTCCACTCCCCTCGTCCGGCCTGCACCAGATTGCTGATCGACAACACCAGCACGACCGCAGCAGTCAACCGGGTCAGACACCCCACCATCAGGGCCACCCCAAGCACCACTGCTACCCAGCTCAGTGAAAGGGACATCGGCGGGGCAGCTCCTGCCCGGAGCTCATCCCACCCCCGGATCAGGATGGCCAAACCGAGATACACCCGTAGGAATGCCAGAGCGGCGCGGGCCAGGATTCCCTGAGCCACCGAAGCGGGAATTCTCATTCAGATACCTGGGAAGGCGAGTGGGCACCTGCCGGGAGCCGCGGTGCGAAAAAAGTTACCCAGGTCACGGCGTTGCCGGGGAGTCGGTGCAGATTACAGGGTCCCCTATTGTGGAGGCTCTGTGAGAGTCCATGACGTGATGACGCCTGATCCAGCCTTCTGCACCCCCGACTGTACAGCGCAGGAAACCGCGCTTCTGATGAAGGAGCATGACTGCGGCTCCATCCCGATCGTGGACGGCCAGAGCAGACGTCTGGTTGGAACGGTGACCGATCGCGACCTGGCAGTCCGCGGAATCGCCGCCGGCAAGGGCCCGGACACGCCGGTACGCGAGCTGATGACCGAAAGGCCGGTGACCTGCGGCGCGGAGGACGAAGTCGAGATCGTCCGCGAGGTCATGGTGGCCCAGCAGGTCCGCCGGGTGCCGGTGGTGGACGCAAATGGGCTGCTGGTAGGGATTGTCGCGCAGGCAGATATCGCCCTCGAAGAGGGGGCGGCGAGCGACCAGGAGGTGGGTCGGATTGTCGAAGCCATCTCCGACCCCCGCAGCAATTTGGAGGAAAGCTGATCACCAGTTGACGACGTTTTCCTCCTAGGGTCGAGAGTCTAGAGTCTAGGGTCAAGAGTCTAGATATTAGGTCCGGTAGTCTAGATCCTAGACTCTTGACTCTCGACCCTGAACATCCGACCCTCGACCATCTCTCCAATGTCCCCTGACCGCCAGTTCAAACGAATCTGCGTCTTCTGCGGCACCAACCCTGGCTCGCGCCCGGTCTACGGCTCGGCTGCCCGGGAGCTGGGCCGGGTCCTGGCAGAGCAGGACATCGAGCTGGTGTATGGCGGCGCCAGTGTAGGCATCATGGGAGAGCTGGCCGATTCGGTGCAGGAGCACGGGGGCCACGTCACCGGCATCATTCCGCAGCAGCTCATGGAGAAGGAGGCGGCCCATACCGGGATTCGAAATCTTATCGTGGTGGCCTCCATGCATCAGCGCAAGTCGCAGATGGCCGATATGTCCGACGGGTTCATTGCCCTGCCGGGTGGAATCGGCACGCTGGAGGGGTTCTTCGAGGTACTGACCTGGGGTCAGCTGGGTATTCACGCCAAGCCGGCGGCCATTCTGAACGTGGAGGGATACTTCGACCAGCTGACCGGGTTCCTCGACCACGCGGTTGAGGAAGGGTTTCTCACCGACCCCCACCGTCACGCGATCATCGTGGATTCCAAGCCGGACCGGTTGCTGGAGCGGATGCGCGCTTTTACTCCGGCAGAAAGCGAGAAGCTGATGGGGAGGACGCATCGGTAGTGGCGAACTCCGATGGTGGCGGCCGGCGACCGTAGGTGGCGACATACTCCCGGGTAAACTCAGCACCCAGCAGGACGACCTGGGCCGAGTAGTAGACCCACACTAGAACAACGATCACCGAGCCAGCGGCGCCGTAGGTCGACGCAATGCTGGTGGTCCCGAGATACAGGCCGATCAGCAATTTGCCGATGGTGAACAGCCCGGCTGTTACCAGGGCGCCCACCCATACGTCTCCCCAAGCCAGTTTGACGTCCGGCAGCACCTTGTACACTAAGGCAAAGAGGAGGGTGATCACGGCGAGCGACACCACGACGTTGAGCGCCTCCCAGACGACGAATGCGCCGGGGAAGGCATTGCCCATATAGGTGTGCACGGCAGCCAATGCGGTGCTCACCAGCAGGGAGGTCAGCATGAGAAAGCCGAGCGCGACGACCAGCCCGAAGGACACCAGCCGCTGCACCACCAGCATCCGAAAGAAGCTCCCGCCCGGCTTGGGCTTGACCCGCCAAATGGTGTTCAGGGCAGTCTGCAGCTCTAGGAAAGACCCTGTGGCTCCCAGGAAAAAGGTGACCAGCCCCAGCACCGTGGCTGGGAGACTGTTCGACGGCCGGGCAGCGCCTTCCAGCATGCTCTGGACTGCCTGAGCCCCTTCCCGGCCGATCAGACCCTTGATCTGCCCGACAATTTGTCCCCGGACGGCCTCCTCACCGAACACCAGACCGCCGATGGAAATGGCCACGACTAAAATGGGGGGGAGAGAGAAGAGGGTGTAGTACGCCAGCGACGCGCCCAGGCGGGGCACATCGTCGTTCCACCAACCTGCCAGAGCCCGGCGCAAAGTTGCGCCCAGCGAAGGCAGGGTGAGGCGAGCTGGAGTGGCTGGGCCTGTCGGCACTCAGGGTCCCAGGGTTGCGGGATCCACCGACCTGAAGCGGTAGGGCGTTCGTTCGAGGGACACGTATAGCTCGTCGGCCGCGGGCTGAACCTGCGCCCCAAAATAATGGCTCAGCACCTTTTGGAAGACGTTCACGATGGTGACCGTGTCGGCAAAGAGACGGCCGCCTCCGGCCGGCATGTGGTAGGCTCCGAAGGCACCGAAGCGCTCCCGTAGTTGCGCGGGAGTCACGGCCTGGGCACTCGGAGCCGAGGAGTAGCGTAGCAGGTTGGTGCCGTGGTCGCCCTGAATCACGATGATGGGTCCCGGGCTGGACTGCTGAATAATCGCCGTGACCGTGTGGAGTACGAGCCGGTTGAGACATTGAAGCTGGGCGGTGTACGCACGCTGCCGTTCGGCTCGCCCCCGCAGAGGGATTGGAGCCGCAACCCGGCAGTCGGCCTTGAAGACATAGGGCCAGTGCGGGCTCACCAGGTGGGCGAATGCAAAAGTGGGCTCCGGCACCCGAGGCACCTGCTCCAACCCTCGTAACGTGCGCTGGAGGTGATCCGCATCCCAGCGATAGTCTCCTTCGAGAACGTCGAAGGCTGTGGTGCTCAGGAGCGAGCGGCGAAGATCCGAGCGGGTAATCTCCCGAAGGAGATTGAATCCATGCCAGGCCTGAAACTCCCAGTCGGCAGTGCGACTGCGGGTGGTGGAGGGCCACCATTGGGAGGGGAAGAAGAGGTAGCGGTAGCCCTGCTGCCGCAGGAAGGTCGCAGTCCGGTTGTGGTCCAGCAGATAGTTGGGCAGGGTGGCGTCGCTGGAGCCGTCACCCACCTCAGCAGGGACTCGAGTAAGATGGCTGAAGTTGAGGAGTGATGGGAGCGACAGCAACGTGTGGACGTAGTTGCTGCGGACCAATCGAGGGATAGTAAACCCCAGTTGGCGCAGACTGTCCTCGAAAGGGCGATTATCGAACTGGAAGAGTTCGCGGAGTACGGCGGAGTTGGCGTACTCGTCGAGCACAATGAGATAGATGTCTGGCTTCATCGCGGGGCCGGAAGCAAAGGCTGCACCCCGGACCGGGATTGGCTGGGCCAGCCGTCGAGCCAGTTCACTATTTCGAACCACGCTCCTGGCCCGGGCCTGGTCAGCGGCGAACCGCACCCCGAGCCAGCCGACCATGAGCAAGCCGGTCAGAGTAAAGAATGTGTTCACCCGGTCGAGCACTGGTGGCCGCCGGCTGAGCCACCACACTGCCAGGATGAGCAGGCCGGCAAGGGCGGCCAGCACCGCCACCGGCGGCATCCCGAGCCCGCGGGTGAACTGTCCCACTGCGGCTTTTCCGTAGATCAGAAAAATCCCGATCAGCACGACCAGGGGGACCAACGCGCCGGATGCCCTGCCTCGCAGACCAGCTGCGACTATCCCATAGATCACGGCACAGGTGAGTAGACTGGCAGCGAGGGTGATTGCCGCATCGTCGAGGCGGGTGCCACCGGGATTCCGGGTCAGAGTATTCAGGACGGGCAGAGCAGCGAAGAGAAACGGGTACCACAGCGTCGGCCGCCGGCTCATGCACCGCCCGCTCCACGAGCCTGCATGTGGTAGACCCGGCGTTCGGAATCCACCACGGGATCGCTCGAGCGGATGTGATAATACTGGCTAAAGGCCGCTTCGAACCCTTCTCTGGTGTACTCGGGAAAGATGTCGGGCCGGCTCACGAGCAGGCGCTTGACCTGAGAGTCGCTCTTGGGGACGAACTCGATGATGAGTCGCCGCCCTAGACGGCTCAGATAGGCGGCAATGCGCGGCAGGGGGAGATTGTGCCCGATCGCCAGATGGTGCACCAGGGCCAGCGCCAGTACCACATCAGCCGGTCCTCGCTCCTCCAGGGACAGGCGCTCCCCGCCGCCCCACCCCTGGCCCGGGGAAGGGTTGGTGAGATCCAGCAGCAAAGGCAGGATTCCGCTCTCCTTTTCCGACCGGACCCGGCGGTAGTTCCGCTCGACCGCGGCAGGATCCAGGTCGAAGGACACGACC
>DASRIN010000269.1:0-3254 GCA_035649975.1 Gemmatimonadales bacterium | reverse complement strand
GTTCGAGGTGTTGAGCTCTCCCAGCAAGACCCGATCGTGCAGATGGCGGTGGACCTGGCGGGGCGGCTCGCGCGGGCGCGGTATGCCGTGTTGGTCCATGATGCGGAGCCCACCGCCGAGCGGCGCAACCCGCTGCGGGCGGAGGCCCTGCTGGCGCTGGCCGAGGCTCTCAATGCGCCCACTCGAGCTGCCATCTGCAGTCTTCGCGCCGGTGGAAATCGGGTCGGCGCCGAGGCGGTGCTGACGTCGCAGACGGGCTACCCTCTGGCGGTGGATTATTCCCGCGGTTATCCGCGATACACCCCGGCCGAGCGGCCAGTTGAGAGGCTCCGAAATGGCGGCTTCCGGGCTGCGCTGGTGGCCGGCTCGATCGGTCTAGACCCCACAACCGCCAAAGCCCTGTCGGCCGCGAGCACAGTGCTGGTGGGACCGCGAGCGAGCCAGTCGGGCCTCAAGAGTGTGGTCGCGATTGATACCGGTGTTGCCGGAATCCATGAAGGGGGCACGGCGTACCGGATGGACGAGGTCCCTCTCAGGCTGCGCCCGCCACTCGAGACATCCCACCCCACCCACCAGGTACTAGGCTTACTCGCCGACGCCATCCGGGACGCGCTGCGCAAGGGTTCGGCATGAGCCCGACTACCCAGCTGCGAATTGTGGGGGGAGCCGTCCACGACCCTGCCAACCAGGTTGATGGTGAAGTTCGCGACGTCTGCATCGAGGATGGTCGCATCGTGGCCAATGTGTCGGATAGCGCCCCCACGCTGGATGCGAAGGGCATGGTCCTGATGCCGGGGGGAGTGGATATCCATTCCCACTTCGCCAGCTCGAGCTGCAACCACGCCCGAAGACTACTGCCGGAGGAGCATGCGGCCGACGTCGCGCCCGCTCCCGACCTGCTGGAGGATTGGCTGCCGCGGTCCGGCACCGGCGGAACGGTCCCCAGCACCTTCACGACTGGATATCGGTATGCCGGACTGGGCTACACCACTGCTTTCGATGCGGCGGTTGCTCCCAGCATGGCGCGCCACAGTCATGCCGAGCTGGACGACACCCCGTGCGTCGATGGGGGCGTCTTCGTTCTCATGGGCAACGACGAGTATCTGCTGCGCCAGGTTGCCGCCGGAGAACGGGTCCGGGCTCGAGACTACGCCGCGTGGTTGCTGGGCTCGACCGGTGGATACGCCATCAAGATTGTGAACCCGGGCGGAGTGGAGGCCTGGAAATCGGGGCAGCGAAACCTGAACGGAATCGACGATGTTCTGGCCACCCACGGCGTCACCCCCCGAGCCATCCTGGAAACCCTGACCGACGCCGCCAATCAGCTTCGTCTGCCTCACCCGGTCCACATTCATTGCAACAACCTGGGTCTTCCTGGGAACTCCGAGGTCACGCTGGCCACCATGCGAGCGCTCAGTGGAAGACGCGCGCATTTCACCCACCTGCAGTTTCACAGCTATGGTGGCCCGGGCTGGAAATCGGCGGCGGCTCCGATCATGGAGTACGTCAACGCACACCCTGAAGTGAGCGTCGATGTCGGCCAGGTGATGTTCGGCTCGGCGACTACGATTACCGCTGATGGACCGGTCGAATATCTGCTCCACAAGAGCAGTGGCCGCCGGTGGGTCAACATCGACATCGAGCTGGAGACTGGCTGCGGCATCGTCCCCTTTGTCTACAAGGACAAGGTGGCGGTCTCCGCGCTGCAGTGGGCCATCGGGCTCGAGCTGTTCCTTCTGAGTCAGGACCCGTGGCGGGTGGTGCTGTCCACCGACCATCCCAACGGCGGCTCGTTTCTTTCCTACCCGGCCCTGATTCAGCTTCTGATGGATCGCGGAGTGCGGCAGGACAGGCTGAAACAGGTCAATCCCAGACTCCTGACTGGGTCTGCCCTGGCGGATGGACTGGACCGGGAGTACACCCTGAACGAGATCGCCATCATCACCCGGGCCGGACCAGCGCGGCTCCTGGGCCTGAAGCACAAGGGACATCTCGGGCCCGGGGCCGACGCCGATGTCACTGTGTACGCCCGGAACCCTGACATCGCGGAGATGTTCGCTTCGCCCCGATATGTGGTGAAAGGAGGAACTCTCATGGTGGAGGAGGGACAGCTCCGCCGCGCTCCCCCGGCCCACCGGCTGAGGGTGAAGCCCTCCTATGACCAGCAGCTGCTGCCGGACCTGAAACGGTACTTCGAGGCTTACTCCACGGTCGCCTTCGACAACTATCCGGTAGTGGACTTGCCCGATGATCCGCTGCCGCTCTGACCGATGAAGATCCGCGGCGTTTTCATCGAGGATACGTTTGCCGAGGCCTTCACCATGCGGGTGGCGCGGGTCATCATCACCGGGCGCAGCCGCAGATGGGTGCAGGCCGCGGCCCTCAAGCTGACCGGCTTTGCCACCTCCGTCATCGGCTGCAAGGTGGAGGCGGGAATCGAGCGGGACCTCTTGCCCGGTGAGACCCCTGACGCACGCCCCGGCGTCAGCGTGCTCCTGATGACCATGGGAAAGGACGATCTCGGCAAGCGACTGATCGAGCGGGTCGGACAGACGGTGCTCACCTGCCCCACCACGGCATGCTACGACGGGTTGCCCGAGGCGCCCGACCGGGTCGGCGTGGGCTCGGCCCTGCGATTCTTCGGCGACGGGTTCCAGGCCAGCAAGGTGATCGGCGGCAAGCGCTTCTGGAGAATTCCCGTGATGGAGGGCGAGTTTCTGGTGGAGGAAAAGTTCGGAATGCTGAAGGGGGTTGGCGGGGGCAACTTCCTGATTCTCGCCCGAACCGCCGACGCCGCACTTTCGGCGGCCGAAGCGGCCGCCGATGCGATGGCCTCCCTGGAGGGAGTCATTCTGCCTTTTCCGGGCGGTGTAGTACGGAGCGGCAGCAAAGTAGGCTCCCGGCGCAGCAAGACCATGATCGCCAGCACCAACGACGCCTTCTGCCCCACCCTGCGCGCCGTCACCCGGACTGCCCTCCCGGAAGAGGTGAACTCGGTGCTCGAGCTCGTGATCAACGGCACCGAGGCAGCAGCCATCTCGAAGGCCATGCAGTCCGGGATCGACGCGGCCTGCCGCGACGGCGTCGTTGCGATCAGTGCGGGCAACTATGGTGGAAAGCTCGGCCCGCATCACTTTCACCTTCGGCAGATCATGTCCGGGCGGGACTCGTGAACGACGGCCTCACCGCCCGGCTCAAATCGCCGCTCAGCGAGCCGGCCGACTTTGCGGAGGTACTTCCGCTCGGCTGGCCCC
>DASRIN010000268.1:0-3149 GCA_035649975.1 Gemmatimonadales bacterium | reverse complement strand
ACTATTATACGAAGAAGCCCGAGCTCAAACTGCGGTTCCCCCCTGACCGGTCTTCCTCGCCTCGGCTTCGACCGGCTCCCGTGTCCATTGCCGTTCCATCATCCACTGCAGAGGCCGACCCTGCCGAGAGACGTGCGCTGGTGGTCGATGACGAGCCCACCATTCGGTCGGCGGTGGCGCGCTATCTTCGCCGCCGCGGGTGGCAAGCCGACGAGGCGGAAGACGGAAGGGCGGCCCTGAGTAAGCTCGGCCGCGCCGGCGTGAACGGGTACCAGGCGGTGGTCTCCGATCTCCGGATGCCAAACTGCTCGGGAGTCGAGCTGCACGACTGGCTGGCCGAGCACCGCCCCGACCTGTTCGCCCGCCTAATCATTACCACGGGGGATCTGGCCTCCCCCGCCTGGCGCAGCTTTATCGCTCGCACGCCACGCCCCCTGATCGAGAAGCCCTTCGAGCTCCCGGTGCTGGCGCAGCTGATCGAGGCCGTTGCCCGGGGACGCTGAGCCTACTTCCCGCCTTCCACCACAGCCATACCCATGGCGTGGTAGCCATTGTCCACATAGACGACGCTTCCAGTGATCGCTCGTGCCAGCGGACTGCACAGGAAGGCCGCGGTGCTTCCCACGTCGGTCGCATCGATGGGACGGGGCAGGGGAGAGTTTTTGGAGGTGTACTGGATCATCATGTCGATGAAGCCGATGGCGCTGGCGGCTCGGGAGGCCCACGGCCCCGCCGAGATGGCGTTGACCCGGACTCCCCAACGGCGGCCGGCCTCGAACGCCAAAGTCCTGGTGTCGGCCTCGAGGGCCGCCTTGGCCGACGACATGCCTCCTCCATATCCCGGGATGACCCGCTCCCCCGCCATGTAAGTGAGCGAGAGGAAGGTGCCGCCCTGTCGCATGAGAGGAGCCAGCTGGCGGACCAGGGAAACGTTGCTGTAGGCACTCACGCTGATGGCCGAGAGGTACCCCTGGCGGGAGGTATCCACCAGCGGCGACTTGACCTCGGGAGCGTTGGCCAGGCTGTGCACCACGATATCGACTGAGGCTTCACCAAAATCACTGCGCAGTCGCTGGGTCATGCCCTCGATACTGAAGTCGCCAACCTCCTTATAGCGTTTGTTCTCGCGGATCTCAGGGGGAGCGTCGGCCAGGGTGTCGAAGGCCGCGTCGAGCGGATAGATCCGCTCGAACTCCAGCTTCTTCCCGGTGCTCAGCCGCATCGACTCTTCCATCCTGCCCCGCTCGAGCAGCTTGGTGAAGATGCCCAGCGCCGGGGGCCAGCTTCCCAAACAGATGCTGGCTCCGGCTTCCGCAAGAGCCTTGGCGATGGCAAACCCGAAGCCGCCATCATCGGACACTCCGGCAACCAGTGCCCGCTTTCCCGCCAGATCAATTGCTAGCATGTGACGTTTCCCGGTGACGCGTGGCGGGAATGTAGTGTCTTCTTACTCCTCGCGCAGCACTTCGAGTGGTGCCCGCCGAACCACGTCGCGGCTGTTGGCCAGGCCCACTGCAACCGTGAGCGCCACGATTGCAAGCCCGAGACCGGCCAGCGGTATCAGCGGGACGGTGAACGTGCTTTCGAAGACGAATCGGGCCAGGGCCCAACTCGCACCCAGTGCCAGGACGCCAGCCACCGCCGAGGCGAGAACACCGAGCGACGCGTACTCGGCCAGAATGATCTGGTAGAGCTGCGATCTGGTGGCTCCCAGCGTCCGGAGCAGCGCCCCTTCCCGGATCCGCTGAAACCGGCTGGTGGCCAGCGCCGCGATCAGGACCAGGATACCCACGCCCAGGCTAAAGAACGCCATGAACCGTACCGCGAGTGCCACCCGTCCAACCAGGCGCTCCAGCGACTCCTGGAGCAGCGACAGGTCCAGGGTCGAGACATTGGGAAACCGCTCCGCGATTCTCCGCTGGAAGCGACCACGGTCGGCTGGGTTCGCGATCCGGGTAAGCAGTACCAGGCTCTGGGGTGCTCGCTCCAGGGCTCCCGAGGGGAACACCACAAAGAAATTCGGCTCGAAGCGAGCCCAGTCCACTTGGCGGAGGCTGCCTATGCGGGAAGCGAGGCTTACGCCCTGGACGTCCCACACGATTTCGTCGCCCACTCCGACTCCCAACTCCTGGGCCAGTTCCTGCTCCAGCGAGATCCGAACCGGGGATGGCTCCGGGCTGCGCCAGCTGCCGGCCGTCACCCGTTCGGTCGGGGCGATGCTGTCCCGGTAGGTGGATCGGTACTCCCGCCTGAGGGCCCACCCGCTCGACCGCTCTTCGCCCCGAAGACTGTCGCGGGTGAGCAGGCTGGAGATCGACCGGCCGTTGATGGATTGGATGCGCATCGGCACGATCGGCGTTGGCCCGACAATCGGGAGACCGGCCCGGCCCAGCTGGTCCCGGACCGCACTCAACTGGTCGGCCTGGATGTCGAACATCACCAGATTGGGGCGAGCCGGGCCTCCGGTCTCGCTCAGTTGGCGCAAGAGGTTGTGCTGGACCAGGTACAATGTGGCCAGCAGAAAAGCCGCAAAGCCGATCGCCAGGATCAGGGTTGCCGTCTGATTGGCCGGCCGATGCAGGTTGGCGAGCCCCTGTCGCCAGAGGTAGGACCATTGCCCGGGAGCCCGACGGCGGAGCATCCGGGTGAGGAACCCGGCAGCTCCCCAGAGCACAAGGAGCGTCCCCGCGATCCCGGCGGCGAAGATCGTCCCCTGTTTCCAGCTTCCGACCTGGTGAACGGTGAGCAGGAGAGTCGTCGTACCCAGAGCAAGGAGGGCCACACCCCACCAGAGGTCGCGCCAGGGCTGTTCCGGCTGATAAGGACGCCGGAGCGCCTGCAGCGGCGAGATGCGCCGCACACCGAGCAGCGGCAGCAGGCTGAATACCAACGTCACCCATAGACCGATTCCCACTCCGAGAGCCATGGCTCGCCAGGAGAGGGATGGAGTGACCGTCACCGGCAGCAGCGGGGCCAGGAGCCCGGGTAGGAGCCGCTGCAGGGCCAGGCCGCCCAGGGCTCCGAGAACACTCCCCGCGAGGCCCATGACGCCGGCTTCGATCAGGTAGACCGCGAAAGTGCGGCGGGAGGTTGCGCCCAGGCATCGAAGCACCGCGATGGAATCCGATCGCTGCCGTACCAGCACCACT
>DASRIN010000267.1:0-6104 GCA_035649975.1 Gemmatimonadales bacterium | reverse complement strand
CATCCAGATGCTGATCCAGGACCCGCCGGATGGCCTGGGCCTGCACCTGAATCTGTTCCCGGCGCGCCCGATAGGCGTCGAGCACGCTGGCCAGAACCGTCCGAAACCCCGGCCGTCCGTACTTGCCGTCGGGAGGGAAATAGGTGCCGCCAAAGAACACTTCGCCGGATGGAGTGAGAAATGCGGTCAGGGGCCATCCACCCTGTTGAGTGAGCGTCTGGACGGCCCGCTGGTAGCGGGCATCCACATCGGGACGCTCATCCCGGTCTACCTTGACGCAGACGAAGTTCTGGTTGAGAAAGGCGGCAAGCTCGGGATTCTCGTACGACTCACCATCCATGACATGACACCAGTGGCACCAGACGGCACCGATGTCGAGCAGGACCGGCTTATCCTCGGCGGCGGCCGCGGCGAAAGCCTCGTCTCCCCAGGGATACCAGTGAATCGGCTGATGGGCGGCGGACTGGAGATACGCAGAAGCGGAGGCGACGAGGCGATTGCCGGTCATGGGCGGAATCTATCCGGAGTGCCGGAACGATGTCCGTGACTTTCGGCCCTCTTGCTATGCCTACGCGACGCTACTTGTGACTGAGAGAGTAGACGTACGCGGCGACGGCCTTCACGTCGTCGTCACTGATGCTGCCCCCGCCTTTTGCCGGCATGGGGATACCGCTCTTGGACTCCTCCTTGGGCACTCCTTTGGTTACCTGGGCCACGATCTCCTCGAAGCTCCCCTTGCTGTGAAGCCACTCGGCGTCGGTCAGGTTGGGTCCTACGGCCCCCTGGGCGTTGGTGCCGTGGCAGGCGTAGCAGTTGCCCGGCCCGTGGAAGACCTTATCGCCCTGCGCGATCAGCGCCGGGGTGATGCCGGCCGGTGCCGGCGCCGCGGCATTGCTGTCGGAGGCGCTTGCGGGTTTGGATGATTTCTCCGTGGTATCCTGCGCCTGCAGCCGAGCTCCAGCCAGACTCAAAGCCAGGACGAGACCAATAGCGGCCTGCGACTTCATTCTGAACTCCTGAGGGGAGGAGGGTCTCCTTAGGATACGCCCCGATGGGGGTTGGTCAAGCAGCCCGGCGGATCATGGCTCGGCAGGCAGTGGCTTGATCTCAACTCGCCGGTTTGCCGCCTTGCCCTGAGGTGTGGTGTCGGGGGTCCGCGGCACCGTCGCGCCGTAGCCACGCGCAACCATCTGCTGGTAAGGAACTCCTTTGGCGACCAGGTAGTTGCGGACGGCCTCCGCCCGCAGCGTCGAAAGGTGCTGGTTGTCGGCCGGGGTGCCGGAATTGTCGGTGTGCCCACCGATTTCCACCCGTTGCCGGGGGTTCGCGAGGAGCACCTTGGCGATCGAGTCCAGCTCAACGTAGGAACCCGGCTGCAATCGCGCGCTGCCCGATTCGAAGCTGACCCCCTCCAGTACCATGGCGGCTCCGACAGCAGCTGGTACCGCCGGGCCCAGTGTCGGAGGACTGGGCCGAGCCGCCGGAGGCGTCACCGCAGCCGTGTCCCGCGGCGGATTGGGCTGCAGTCGGCCCTGCTGTCCGGTGGCGCAGCCCCGGGAGTTGACCGCAGCCCCGATGGGAGTGCGGGGGCACCGGTCCAGCCCATCGAGTACACCGTCGGCGTCCTCGTCCCCAGGACAGCCCAGGGCGTCCACCGTCGCGCCGCGCGGAGTGGCGGAGCAGCGGTCGAGCCCGTCCGCTATACCGTCGGCATCGCTGTCGCGGGGACATCCGGTCGCATCTACTAGCACGCCGGCGGGACTATCGGGACACTTGTCGATGCCATCAGGGATGTTGTCGTCATCGCTGTCGCGGGTGCAGCCGATCGCGTCCACGATGGCGCCGACCGCGGTGTTGGCACAGCGATCAATGCCGTTGGCCACGCCGTCTCCATCACTGTCGGCCGGGCAGCCCACGTCGTTCACCTGCGCGCCGGACGGAGTATTGGCGCAGCGGTCCCGATTGTTAAGGATCCCGTCCCCGTCGCTGTCGGGAATGGGCCTGCTGCCGAGCATCACGCTCACGCCCAGGTTCACGCCGAAATTGGCGAGCCCGACCCCACTCTCGCTTTCGTTGCGGTTTATGCCGCCCTCGGCCCGGATCATGACGAGCGGCGACACGGCCACCCGAAGTCCCAACCCTGCTACCAGGGCAGCACTCCCCCCGCAGATGATGCGATCCACCGGAGAAGTATCAGGACAATCGCCGCCATACCTGGTCCTTCCATAGCCCAGCTTGAGGTAAGCCGAGCTCGAGGTCCCCATCAGGTGGTTATAAAGCGCCGAAACAGTGAATGACTTGACCGTGACTCCCTCGTCGGCACTCTGATCCGTGGCGCTCGACAGCGCGCCTTCGGCTTCCAGGGACAAATTGAGCGGCAACCAGATGCCGGCGCGAAGAACCCCTGCAGGAGCTCCGCCCAGATCGGTCTCCCCGTCGAACGACTGATACCCGAGCGCTCCGCCGACTTCAAAGAGATAGCGGCGCTCCTGGGCCGAGGCCGCTTGGATCAACCCGGTGGCCAACACAAAAGCGCCCAGGAGCGGCAGCACCCGGGCCAAACCGCTCGAAGGCCTCTGGTAGGTTCGCATGGGTCAAATAGATAGAGTGATGCGTGTTGGCTGACAAGGATCGGCGTCACAAGGTGCACTCCCCTTGGCATCCAGTCATCGCAACGCTACGATTCGCGGCGGTCTGACTCTCTTTATGTGAAGGCACGCGGAAAATGCAGGTCACCATTCAGTACTGTGTGGTTTGAAACTATCAGCCCCGAGCTGCCAGTCTGGCGGCTGAGCTGAAGCAAGCTTTTCCCGAGGTGAACGTTCGCCTGGTGGAGGCCTCGGGCGGACTCTTCGAAGTCACGGTGGACGGACAGCTGGTCTTTTCCAAGAAGGCTACCCATCGCCACGCTGCGCCCGGCGAAGTCCGCCAGGCCATCGAGCGGCTGAAGAGCGGAAAGTGACCGATGCGCATTGCCATCTCGACTGGGGGCGGTGACGCTCCCGGGCTGAACGCGGTCATTCGCGCCGTGGTCCTGTCGGCGCATCACCGCGGATGGCGGTCCTACGGCATTCAGCGCGGCTACGAAGGCCTGCTCAGCTTCAACGGCGTAGTCCCACTAGGTCCTGCCCAGGTACGGGGGATCACCCATCTGGGTGGCACCATCCTGGGCACCACCAACCGGGGCAATCCCTTTCACTACATCAGCCGGGATGAGGATGGCAAGGAGCGGGAGATCGACCGCTCGGACGATCTCGTCTCCGCCTTCCATGCGAGTGGGTTCGACGCCCTGGTTTCGATCGGCGGAGACGGCAGTCTGCAGATCTCGCATGAGCTCTGGAAAAAGGGGCTGCCGGTGGTGTGCGTTCCCAAGACCATCGACAACGATGTGAGCGGCACTCAGCGCTCCTTCGGATTCGACACCGCGGTAAGCACTGCCACCGAGGCAATCGACCGGCTGCACTCGACGGCCGAGAGTCACGATCGAGTCATGGTGGTCGAGCTGATGGGTCGTTATGCCGGCTGGATCGCGCTCTACAGCGGGGTGTCGGGAAGTGCCGACGTCATTCTACTCCCGGAAATTCCCTTCAACATCGAGAAGGTTTGCGACAAGATCCGGAGCCGCGAAGCCGCCGGGCGCCGATTCAGCATCGTCGTGGTAGCGGAGGGCGCTCGCTCGATCGACGGCAACGTCGAGCTGGTGGAACGCCGAGGGGTTGGGACCGTAGACCGGCTTGGTGGCATCGGCAGCAAGGTCGCACGCGCGATCGAGGTGTATACCGGGAAGGAGACCCGCACCCTGGTCCTGGGACATCTACAGCGGGGAGGATCTCCCACCACGTACGACCGGCTTCTTGCGTTGCGGTTCGGCGCCGCTGCGGTGCGGGCGATTGCCGAAGGCGCGTTCGGGAAGATGGTGGCCCTGAGAGGCTCCGACATCGCTCAGGTCCCCCTGGACGAGATCGTGGGCCGTCCCAAAAACGTCCCACTCGATTCGGACACGATCGTGACCGCGAGGGAGTTGGGGATAAGTCTGGGGGACTGAGTGGTGGAGGGTAAAGAATGAAGAGTGAAGAGTGAAGTTAAGCTTTGAACCTCCGCCGTTTCTTTAACCAGCTGAGAAGTATGTGCTCGGTTTCTACATTGTTCTCCAGGAGAGGCTCGACAATGTCCCGCTCCAGGATACCTACCTCCATTGCAAGTCGAAGCAATTCTCCGGTTTCAACGGCAGAACCGTACGCTATTCCCAGGTGCTTGGTGAAGCTGGGTGAATTCCCATACGTATAACCTTCGGCGATGTTGAGCTGCACGCTCAGTGACGACTTCTGAAGTTGACTGAACAGGGCGGCAGCATACGGCTTCCATGACGACTTACATAACCTGATGACTTCCAGAGCTACTGCGTGGGGCTGCTGCCACGCTCGGAGTGACGTGTGATCGCGCATGCATATTAGTGGACCTTGGTTGGCATTGGCTCAACCCATGAACGCGCCAGCAGTGCCAATCTTCTACGCCAATTCACTCTTCACATTTCACTCTTCACTCTTCACTCTTCACTCTTCACTGCCTTGCTCCACTATCCACGCACTCCAAAGGCCGACTTCGTCGACACTCTCCACGGCGAGACTGTGGCCGACCCTTACCGGTGGCTGGAGGATGGGAGCTCGCCGGAGACCAGGACATGGACGGAACAGCAGAATGCCCTCACCGAAGCCTACCTGGCCCGGGTTCCCGGCCGGGACCGAATCCGGGCGCGCCTGGAGCAGCTGTTGGGCATCGGCGTGCTCGGTGTGCCGCTTCCCGCTCGTGGGCGCTACTTCTATTTCCGCCGAGATGGAAATCAGAACCAGCCGGTGCTCTACTGGCGAGCCGGCGTTGCCGGGCCCGACCGGGTAGCGGTTGACCCCAACACCCTGAATGCCGCGGGAACCACCGCGCTCGACTGGTTCTACCCCAGCTGGGATGGAAGGCTGCTCGCCTACGGGCTGTCCGAGGATGGGTCGGAGCAGAGTGTCCTCCACGTTCTCGAGGTAGAGACCGGTGCCATTCTGGATGATCGGATCCCCCGCACCCGCGCCGCGTCTCTGGCCTGGCTCCCCGACGGGTCCGGCTTCTATTACACCCGGTATCCGGCCCCGGGACGGGTTGCCGGCGGGGAAGAGCACTATCATCGGGCTCTCTTCTATCATCGCTTGGGGACCGATCCGGAGAGCGACCGGCTGATATTCCAGCCGCGAGAGAAGGAGTTCTGGCCTGGCGCCAGCCTCTCTCCCGACGGACGCTGGCTCCTGATCAATGTGGCGAGGACTTTCGATCAGACCGATCTCTATCTGAAAGACCTCGAGCTCGATCGCCCGCTGGTCCCCGTGGCCGAATCTATTCCCGCCATCTTCGAGGGCGAGATCGCCCATGGCCGGCTTTTCATCCGGACCAACCTCGACGCACCGACCTATCGGCTGTACCAGACGACGCCGGAGCGGCCAGACCGCAGTGGCTGGCGGGAGATCGTAGCCCCCCGGCCGGACGCGGTACTCGAGTCGTTTACCATCGCCCAGGACCGCCTGGCGCTGAGCTATCTGGAGCGGGCTTCGGCTCGGCTCCGGGTCAGTGATCTGGACGGCCGGCGCCAGGGGGTAGTCGCGCTGCCCACGCTGGGGAGTCTGTTCGGGGTTCACGCCGAGTGGAACGGCTCGGAGATCTTCTACGGATTCTCCTCCTACACCGTGCCACCGACCGTCTACCGCATCGATCTCTCCGCGTCCGAGACCTCGCTGTGGAAGCGAGTCGAGGCGCAGGTTGACCCCGCCGCCTTCCAGGTGCACCAGGTGAGCTATCAATCCCGCGACGGCACTCCGATCTCGATGTTTCTGGTGCATCGAGCGGACCTGCAACGCCAGGGTGACAATCCCACCTATCTCACCGGCTATGGCGGCTTCAACATCAGCATGACCCCCGCCTTCTCCCGTTCGCTTCTGCTCTGGCTGGAGGCCGGCGGGTTGCTCGCAGTTCCGAACATTCGTGGCGGAGGCGAGTACGGCGAGAGCTGGCACCAGGCCGGCATTCTGGGCAGCAAGCAGAACAGCTTCGACGACTTCATCGCTGCC
>DASRIN010000266.1:0-4873 GCA_035649975.1 Gemmatimonadales bacterium | reverse complement strand
TTATTTCTTATACCGCTCCAGTGCCAGTTCCACGATGCGCTCGATCAGCTTCGGATATTCGATGCCCCCCGCCGCCGCCGACATGGCGAACTCGCTGTTGCGCTCGAGATAACAGCTGGCGTTGACCTCCAGTACATAGATGTCGCCCGTATCGGTGAGCCGGAGATCCACCCGGCCATAGTCCCGCACCCGGAGCGCGCGGTAGGCGTCTACCGCCACCTTCTGTAGCCGGGCGCGAAGCTCGTCCGGTAGGTTGGCGAGCACCGACTTGGTGCCCTTGAACTCCTTGCTGCGCTCATCCCATTTCGCCTTGCTGTCCAGCACTTTCGGCACCCCCTCGGGGAACCCGGTGAAGTCCACCTCCACTGGCGGGAGCGCTTTGGGCTGCCCGTTGCCCAACACGCCAACGTAAAACTCCCGGCCGTCGATGAACTCCTCCGCCAGGGCTGAGTCATTGAGCTCCTTCCGGATCGCCGCTACCCGCTCCATCAGCGCCCCCGCGTCGTGCACCAGCGACTTGCCTCCGATGCCGAGCGATGAATCGGAGCGGAGCGGCTTGACGAAGAGCGGCATCCGCAGATTGCCGCCGGTCTCGAACGCCTGCTGCCGGGAGAACACCGCAAAGCGGGGATAGAGGATGTCCTCGAAGGCCAGCAGCTTCTTGGTGAGGCCCTTGTCCTGGCTGAGGTAGAGCTCACCCGGTCCGCTTCCGGTGTACTTCAGGGCCAGCAGATCGAGCAGTCCGGTCACGGGAATGTCGCCGAACACGTTCTCGGCGAACATCTCCATCAGATTGAACACCAGATCGGGCTTCCTGCGGGAGAGGCCCGTGATCAGCCGCTTGACGTCCCCATGCACCCCCAGGATGGACACGCGATGACCCAGGGTTCGCAGCGCTCGCGCCACCTGGGGCACCACGGCCTCGTAATCCTTCGAGTTTTCGTCATCGCTGTCGAGGTAGGTCAGGACGGTAATCTTCATGCTCACTCCGCCAGGTCCATGCCCCAGCGCGCCAGTGATACCGGGAGCCCGCCGTATCGCATTACCTCGTCGTGGAACTGCCGCAGCGCCACATCGGCTCCGTAGCGGAGCCGGTATGCGTCCCGGAGCAGGAGCAGCTCGCGGCGGCCCGCGGCATACGAAAGCTGGTAGGTCGGCCAGGCGCAGTAGCGCCGGACCTCGGCCTCCGCGTTGCTCCGCTCGATGGGGAGGTGCTCGACCATATAGTCAGCGGCCTCCTTTGGCGTCATGCCCCGGGTGTGAAGACCCACATCCAGCACGATCCGGATCGCCCGCCACAGAAGATTCACCAACTGGAATAATCGCACCTGATCGCCGGGATAAAAGCCCGTCTCACCCATGAGCTGCTCGCAGTACAGGGCCCAGCCTTCGATCATGATCGGGGCCCAGATATGCCGCCGGACTTCCGATCCGAGACCCTGCATGGTGAGGAGGTGTAGATGATGCCCGGGATACACCTCATGAGCCACCATCACCGGCATGCTGTGGCGGCTGTGGCCCCGTGCCCGTGATGAGCCGCTGGACGCCGGCGTTTCGGGGCGGGTCACGTAGAACCGCCCGGTGCGTTGCTTCAGGTAAATCGGAGGCGGCTCATAGGCGGCGAAGGGAACCAACGGTGCCAGGTAGGAGGGCGTGGGCACGACGTCAACGCTGCCCGTTGGAATGCTGACCAGCTGGTTCCCTTCGACGAAGCTGCCGGCGCGCTCGACCTCGGTGCGATACGTTTCCAGCAACTGCTCCGCCTCGGGAGCGTCCTCCCGAAGCTCCTCCACCAGGACCCGCCAGGGGCGTGAGTCCAGTCTCGCGGCCAGGGCCTCGAGCTCGCCGGTGACTTCCTCCTGCAACTGGCGGCCGTAGCGCCACAGCTCACCGGGGCCGGCCATCAGGGCGTGCTCATGCTGGAGCCGGCGACTGAACTGGACTTCTCCGATGGCGAACGCGTGGATATCGGGATTGGGCTCGATCTCATCCCGCAAGGCCGATCCGAAGGCGAGCAGAGCCTTGAGCGCGGACTCGCCGGCACGCCTCAGCTCGTCCGCCACATCGGGAGCCACGCCGCTGAATAGCGCAACCACCCGGGTGACCAGCTCGCCACCGCCGCCCAGCATCGCCAGGGCGGTATCCACGAATACCGATGGAGGCAGAGCGATCGTGGCCCGAGCCGCACCGAGGAAATCGGGGGTCGCCTGGAGCCGGGAGAGCACCGGCGACACCCGCGCGGCGGGATCGGAGTCGCGAGTCAGCAGCGCATAGAGCGACTGGAACAGGTGGGACAGCCAGAACGCCGGATTCCGTACCTGCGGTTGCTCGTGCTCCAGGCGAAAGATCGTGCTCCGGATTTCACCCAGCAGCCCGGTGCGATCGATCTCGGAGTCCAGGTCGTCGGTGTCGAGCTCCTCGATAGCGCCGGAGATCGACCGCAGAGCGGAGAGATGCTCGCGAATGCTCTCCGCGTCGAAGCGGCCCAACCGCCCGTCCTCCGAGACCAGTCCGGCCGAGCTGGCCGCTGACGGATCGAAGTGGTACTTGAGGTCCAGGTACGACCGGCAGAGGTCGTCGACAGCGGAGTGTGCCGTCACGGACCCGCTCAGGATGACCGCGCCGCGGTCACTTCAGAGTGGTCTCCAATGCTTCCGCTTCCCTTGTAGCCTTCGAGCAGGACGGCGTTGCCGAGCAGGGACCCGTCGAGATCGACATGATTGAGCTTGGCATCCTGGCCGATGATCGAGTTGCGAATCCGGCTGTCCCGAATGGCGGTCCCCTTCTCCACCGAGACGTTGGGACCGATCTCGCTCCGCTCGATGGTGACCCCGTCCTCGATATACACCGGATCGCGGATGGTCACCCCCGGAAAGTTGACCCGGCGGGCCGCGCCCTTCCGGAGCAGGATCTCATTGGTCTCCAGCAAGGTGTCCAGCTTGCCGCAGTCGTACCAGCCACCCACCTCGGCGGTCAGAATCCGCTTGCCGTGCTCGATCATCCACTGGAATGCGTCGGTCAGGTACCACTCGCCCTTGTTGGCCGGACTGGCGAGCACGTGGTCGATGCCTTGCCAGAGACTATCCACCGCCCGGATGTAGTAGAGCCCAATGTTGGCGAGCTTCGAGATCGGAGTGGACGGCTTCTCCACGATTCGGGTCATGTAGCCCTTCGCATCGGTGACCACCACGCCGAACCGCTGATAGTCTTCCACCTCCTTAGCCCAGATGATCCCGTCGGCGTCGGTTCGATTGATCAGGGTAAGGTCGGCTTCGAACACGGTATCGACGAAGATGATCAGCACCGGTCCCTTCACATGGGGACGGGCCAGGTTGATGGCTCCGGCGGTGCCGTCCTGCACCTTCTGCTCGATGAAGCGGGACGGGATCTTGTAGCGCGACCGGGCGAAGGCCTCCACCTGCGCCTTCAAATGCCCGGTGATGAAGATCAGCTCGGTCACGTCGAGACCGGCCAGCCGGTCCATTACCCAGTCCATCACCGGACGCCCCGCCACCTTGAGCAGCGGCTTGGGCACGAGATGGGTATGCGGCCTGAGTCGGGTTCCCTTCCCGGCCAGCGGAATGATCACTTGCATCTCAGCCTCTACCATAGCGGTCCTGGAGCCGCACGAGATCGTCGAGCTCGGGCGTGGATGCCTCGAGCACGTCGCTGTCCACCACCGCCTCGATCTGGTGAATCAGCTTGGCCGGGATGTGCACCGACTCTCCGGCCCGGAGTGCTCGCGCGATCAAGGCGTCAACCGGCTGGGTCCTCAGGATGAGCTCACCCCGGAGCACGTGCATGGTCTCGTCCTTGAAGTTGTGGTACTGCAGGCTGAGCACGTGGCCGGCCTTCACGTGCAGGATCTTGCCGACATAGCGTTCGGTGCGGGCCCAGATCAACTCGTACCCCCAAGGCTTCTCCACCCGATAGGGAACGGCCGGCACTCAGCTTTCCGGGGACGAGGTCATCATGGGCGGGAAATATGGCGGGTAACCGGGTAAGCGGGTAAGCGGGTAAGCGCGGAAGAAGTCATCCTGAGTGTAGCGAGGAGCCTGCCCTGAGCAGGCGAAGGATCTCTCGATGGAAGCTAGAACGCTTCGTCAAAGCTGAAGGTCCAGCGAAACTCTATTTCGCTGTCGCCCTGGTCTCGGTCCTGCGCGAGGTCGGGCCGGCTCACATATAGCGGGAAGTCGAAGCGGGTGCTGAACTCGGTGTCGCCGATGCGATGCCGGGCCCGGATGCCCAGGCCCGCGTCGCCCAGAAAACGAAGCCGGCCTCCGCTGAAATCCCGGGAGCTGCCGCCGATGCCGTGCGAGAGATCGGTGAACGCTGCGAGCGCCATTCGGTGAAACAGTCCCGAGGGCCGCGTCATCACGGTGCGTTCCAGCTCCAGGTTGAAGGCGACGATGGCAGCGGTCGAGAGATGCGGGTCGGCGCCCCGCACGCCGGCGCCGCCGGGCGAGTGGTAATGAAAATCGTCTCGTACCAGCAGCGCGCCGCGGGACCGGAGAAATGGATTGGTGAGCTGCCGCAGAGGATCGGCGCCCTGAAAGTAGATCTGGCGTTGCTTGGCTGCTTCCTGGTCGCCACTCGCCACCCCGGCATACAGCCGAACGCCGAAGTCGAAGCTGCCCAGCGGGCGGCGGGCACTGCCCTCGACCGAGCCGCGGAAATAAAAGGGATCGAGATCGGGCCGGCCGCTGGCCGCAAGGCCATCCTTATTGTAGGCCAGCCCGCCGCCCAGCGAGCTCCGCAGCGCGAGCTGCCAGTCCCCACTCTCGGTGGAGACTCCGCTGCCGAGCTGAAGCTCCACCGTGCCGACGTCATCGTAGAGTCCGGTATCCAGGTAGCGTACGTCGTCCACCGCAAC
>DASRIN010000265.1:0-3297 GCA_035649975.1 Gemmatimonadales bacterium | reverse complement strand
ACCTCCCACAATCAACAGGCGAGCCACCGACCTGGAATGCAGATCGATCTCGGAGATCGTGCCGGTCGTGAACGAGCTGGCATAGAGGAGGGTTCCCCCTGCATTGAGCGCCAGGTGATTGACGCGACTCTGCGCGACTCCCAGATCGATGGACCCGGTCACCTGGGAGGAGGCGACGTCGAACTCGAGGACCCGACCGTCGTTGGTGCCGAGGTACGCGGTCTGGCTATCCGGTGCGGTCACCGCCGAGAAGGAGGGTACGTCCAGTGGGACCTGAACCAGAACCCGATCGGAGGACAGCTCGACCACGGTGGCGTCGTTGGTGTCGGGGCCGGTGGGTGTCACCAGGGCGCGGTCGCCGCCGAGCAGCACGACCGACGTGGGAATCCCGCCCAGGTCTTGGGTCACGAAGTCGCTCACCGGGTACAGACTCGAGGCCAGGCGCCCGCTATTGGTCTGGGAGATGAAGATCCGGCCCTGGCCATCGATCGCGGCGCCGAACGGTGCGTCGCCCTGGCCGTCGCCCGGCAGCCGGAGTGAGCTAGTGGTCGTGCCGGTCGGGTGCCCGGCCTGGAGACCGGTATAAGGAATGATGGCGAACAGGTCGCCACTGCTGGCCCGGATCTCCGCCGGGCCGGCGGCAACATAGCTCGCCAGTCCATCAGGGCTGACCGATGCTCGGCCGGGATCACTGGAGCTAAACTCGACCGTCGCGCCGCCGACCGGCGCACCTGAGGGATCGAAGATGCTCGCCGAGAGTTGCCGAGACATCCCGACCCCCAGGACCAATCTGGTGGGGTTGACTACGAGAGTGCCGCCCGGTGGGGGCGGCGAGGTCGGATCGTCGGAGCCGCAGGCCATCGCTGCCACACCGAGAAGCGCCACCCTCCGCAGGCCGAGACTAGATCGCCGCGTCATACTGCACCTCTCGTTGCCTTCTTCAGCTGAGTATACGAAACTACCCCTCTCCCCTCCAGGCGATAATGCCGGCCGCGAACGAGCCTCCTCCAAGAGTCCTGATCGTGATGGCAGAGCAGTGGCCCCGGGCCCAGCTCCGAGCTGCGCTCCGTGAGGCCGGGTACGACGCGCTCGGCGCTTCCGACCTGGACGAAGCCCTCACTTATCCGGCGGTGGAACGCGGCCGGGGACCGGTGCGCCTGGTCGTGCTCGATCAGGCAGTTCTGCAGGGCGGGCGTGAAGCAGCAGTGCCCGGGCTGCTCCGGCAACACGGTGAGCCGGCGACGCTGCTTCTGGGCAGTGTCCTGGCCCAAACCCCGAGTGGCCCCTGGTCGCAGGTGCTGCAGCGCCCGGCCAGCATCGCCGACATCCTGCGAGCGGTCCAAGCTCTGCTGGAGTTGCCGGCAACCACCCATCCCATCGAATGAGCTTCGGGACGAGGCGATCTCGTCTACTGGTCGCCGATGCGCCGCTCTTCGCGCGCCTGGCTGAGGAGACGCTCAGCGAAGTCGAGCCGCTCCTGGGTTTCTATCAGCTCCTGTTGGACCTCCTGGAGACTCCGTTCCACGGCTTCCAGCCGCGCGGTGACGTCGGCCGATCCTGAGTGGGAGGCACGCAGCTTAGCCAGCTTTATCACCGCGAAGGCGATGATCGCCGCGATCGGGATGAGTGGGGCAAGAAAGCCGGGGTCCATGGAGCCTCCAGGTTCAGACGACTATTGCAGCCGGGCCACCACGCGGAGCAACAGTAACACGAGCATTCCCACTGCCAGGACGAGTGCGATCGTGGCAAAGCCCAGGATAATTCTTACTCGGCGCAGGCCTGCTCGCTGAAGGCGAATGGATTCCTCCTGATTCCGCAGGGCTTCGCTGTAGCGCTCCACGTGGGAGCGCTGAAGATCGCGGATCTCCTCCAGAAGTTGAATAACCCGGTCGTCGGTCATGAGACGGACCCCTGGGCATCGACCTCGGTGATGAGCCGCGTCATCAGGTGGCGTAACACCGGCTTGTGCAGCCCGATGAGAACCCAGGGCCAGAGGAATCCCCAGAACAAGGCCATTGCCCAGACGATGATCAAGTTCTGGTTCACGGAGAGCCCGGGTATCATCCGCCAGCGAGATCCCGCGATGTAGGCGCGAAGATCGACGGTAAGAAGGAGGGCGAGTGCGATCAGGCCGAGCCCGCCACAGAGCCCGACAGCGAAGGAGGCCCAGCGCCAATACCGCACCTGGTAGCTCACGGTGCCCCGCCGCGGGAGCTCGAGATCAACTTCATTCAGTCCAACCTTCATCGCCGTCCGCCAGTCGGCGGCGCGAACCTGAAGCCGGTCCGGGCCGGTCTGAGTGACGACGTAGTTCGAAGCGGTATTGGGCTTTCCTGCCAGGAGCCCAGTAGCGAGGCGCTGGCGAAGCGCCTGAAGAAACTCAGCCGGGGTGGAGCGAATCGGGACGGCGCCTTGGATCTGCGGGGTGAGAGTCATGAACCCTCCAATTTCCCCTTACTGTCTGGTCTGCGGCGGACTGGTCCGCATCAGCTCGCTCAGGGTCACTACTCGATAGCCCCTTTTCCGAAGTTCCGGCAGTACCGTCCAGAGCACCCGCACCGTACGCTTCCCCCGATTGCCGCCGTCGTGAAGGATGATGATGGCGCCGGGTTGGACGTGCCGCAGAATGTACTCAGTGGTCCAAGTTGTGGACGGAATCGCGGCATCGAGCGGATACACCGATCCCAACGCGCAGCGGTACTGATGCTGGCGCAGCACCCGGATCATTTCCTCGGTATACCAGCCTGACCCTGGGCGAGCCCACACCGGATGCCCCCAGGGCGAGAGGGCGCGATGCGCAGCCAGGAGATCGGCTTCGAACTCCTGCCGGGTCAGCCGGACGCTGACGCGGTCCCGGGTGAAGTGATTGCCCAGCTGATGTCCTTCCCGAACCAGTCTCTGCATGGTGGAGAATTCCCCGGGGACCCGACTGGTGATGAGAAAAAACGTTGCCGTCGCTCCATGGCGTCGTAGCTGATCCAGGATGGCCGGCGTCGAGACCGGATCGGGCCCGTCGTCGATGGTGAGTGCTACCAGCTTCTGGTTGGTGGCAACCTGATACAGACAGCCAGGATAGCGCCGGGCCAGGCGAGGGACCAGCCAGGTGGGAGCGGTCCAGAGGACCACACCGGCGATAACCATTAGTGTGCCGGCCACTGCGAGCGTGATTCTGACCGCCCGGCGGATCCTCAATCTTCTTTAGCCAATAGCGGCGGCTCCACCGGAGCTGGCTCGTTGGGTGGTTGGGCGACCGGCTCTCGTGGGGCAGGGTACCGGCCGGACAGGGTCCAGCAGGTG
>DASRIN010000264.1:0-2010 GCA_035649975.1 Gemmatimonadales bacterium | reverse complement strand
ATCCGGGCCTATCTCGAGACTTCGTACCGTCCGGGCGAGCCGCACCGGTAGAACCACGATGCAATCGACTGCCGGGGCCGTGGCGGCCGGGTGCACTCACGCTGGGCTGGTTGGTACTCACTTGACCTTGATCTTCAGGTCGCTGCCCGGCTCGAGCTCTCTGAGCACCAGGACCGCCGGCTGGTCCCGACACCAGCTCTCCGCCGTGATGGTGCTCCCGGGAAACTCGAAGCCGAGGCCCGTCGTGAGGTCCGGGGTGGCGTTGGCGCCCTGGCCGTTGTCGATCAAGCGCCACCACATGTCGACTCCTACCAGCGCCTGATCCTCCGGATCGGGACTGTCAATCCGTGCCACGGTCCCACCGATCCAGGCCTGATTGCCAGCGGTCGAGATACAGGTCACCGGACCCTCCACCGAGAAGCCGGCCGCCTGGAAGTCATAGAAGTAGGAGCCGGCAGTGGTCCCATCGGCCTTCCGTTCGCTGTCGAAGGAGAAGAGGGTGAGTGCCGTGACAGCGCCGACGGTGCGCAGGTGGTCGGCGGTGCCCTTCACCTGGACCACCACCCCGGTGCTGTGATCCTGGGCCGCAGCCGGCGAGTCCGGCTCCGGCGCCAGCGCGAAACGATCGTCGCTGCACCCGGCGAGCGCGAGCCCGAGCACAAGCCCTCCCAAGCGTCGAAGGGTACTCATATGGCCGCCTCCTGTGATTGAGCTGTTGTGAGGGAAAGGACTGCGGCCACCCTATCTCTCACCCAGTGGCGTGGGCCAGATCGTTTGCGGCTATTCGACCGCGACTGGCGGCCGATGACCGGAATCGGCCGACGAGTGACCCGAGTGGTTGCCGAACTCGGTCGGTCGTCTCCCGGGGAGCTGAGACACAGCTGGAGGGACGATTCGTCGCGCCGTGGCGGCGATTCGTCGCGGCGGGAGAGCGACTCATCGAGCGAGCTGTAGATTGGGCCGATCTATGGCAACCCAACCGAGCGCCGGCGCGGCGGGCTCAGGCGGACCGCGCTGGATCGCCATCTGGCTGCTCGCCTTTGCCCTGGCCACGCCGCTGGCCTGGTCTTCGGTCGCCTTCGTCTACTTCGGGATGCTCGCCGCGGGACGGCCACTCACGTTCGCTCACTCGATGGTGGCGGGTCTGCCGGAGTGGTACGTGTGGGCCGGGCTTACGCCGCTGGTCTTTTCGCTGGGACAGCGCGTCCGGTTGGAGCGGCAGCAGTGGATCGCCGCGGGGGTCTTTCATCTGGTGGCCGGCACCCTGGTCGCGTTGGTCGATCTCGCCCTGGTGACCGCGATCAACCGGCAATTCGGACCCACGGTGAGTTATGTGGGTCCGGTGTTCTGGGACGTCTATCTCAAGATCGTGCTGCGCTACTTCCACTATTCCTTCATCATCTACTGGGTGATCGTCGCCGCCGCTCATGCGGTCCGCTACTATCGAAGCTCGCGCGATCGCGAAGTGGAAGGGATCCGGCTGCAGGCGGAGCTGACCCAGGCGCAGCTGGCGACCCTCCGAATGCAGCTTCAGCCGCACTTTCTCTTCAATACCCTGCATACCATCGCCTCGCTGGTCCGTGACGGCCGGGGCGAAGCGGCGACGACGACCATCGCGCGACTGGGGGAGCTGTTCCGGCAGACGCTGGGAAACGTGCAACGGAACGAGGTGCCGCTGCGGGAGGAGCTGAGCTTCATCGAAGCGTATCTGGAGATCGAGCAGACCCGGTTCTCCGACCGCCTGGCCGTGCGCTTCGACGTGGACCAGGAGGCGCTGGGCGCGATGGTGCCCAACCTGTCGCTCCAGCCGCTGGTGGAGAATGCCATTCGTCATGGCATCGCCCGCGATCCCAGGGCGGGCCGGATCGAGGTCCGGGCGGCCCGGCGCGATGGGGCGCTGCGCATCGAGGTGCGCAACGATGGGCCGGCATACGCCGGCAATGGCTCCAGCGGCGGGGTCGGTCTGGCCAATACCCGGGCCAGGCTCCAGCGCCTGTATGGCTCGGCGTA
>DASRIN010000263.1:0-3473 GCA_035649975.1 Gemmatimonadales bacterium | reverse complement strand
CTCCCAGCACCGCCTGATAATCAACCTTGTACCCGTGGCCCAGGGTGTCGTATTGCAGCACCGGAGTGTGCCCCGAGACTCGCTGAATCGGCAGCACTTTCAAGGGCTGCCCCGCCTCGTTCCAGAGGGTGGTCCGGAGCGCGCTGAAGTCGACCAGCGCTATGGTATCGCCGGCCAGGTGGGCCACCCACCCGGGGAACTTGTATTGCCCCGCTTCGCTGCTGGTGTGCACCGAGTCCACCCGATTGCCCAGGGTATCGACTCGTCCGGACTTGAAGTCGCCCCGGAAGAAGAGTTTTCCCTTGGTGTCGGCGAAGATCACCCTTCCATCGCTCAGCTCCACGACGTTGCTTAGTGCCCCGAAGTTGCCCGGCAGTCGCGCTTCCGGCTTCAAAGCGCTCTGACTCTCCGCGGAGTGGCACCCGACACCGGCAATTCCGCAGAGAAGGACAAACTGGATCAGCTTCATCGAAAAATCCTATGGCCTGGCGATGGTGGTCGGAACAGTGATCCTGATGAACCTGGTCCCATCAGGGACCGGCTCGGCCAGGAGCGCAGCAGTTTCACTCAGTGCGGTGATCCGGCCCTGACCTCGCACCCGGATATCCCGCACTAACCTGCCCTGGCGGTCCACAATGTGGTAGCTGCGAGTAGAATCAGCCGGGGCGCGGCTCTTCTCCAGCCAGACCTCGCCCGACGGGCTGGTAAGTCCGGCTTCGAAAGGCGGCTTCACCACGGCGAAGGGCAGCTCTTGCGCGGTGCGACGCAGCTCTGCTGGAAACCGGCGCAGGAACAGCTCCCGGTCATACCGGGTCACCTCCAAAACTCGATCGGGTAGCGGCTCACCTCGCAGCCATTTCCCCTCCGGTGAGCGCCAATCCACCCGGTTCTCGTACACCCTTGCGACCCAGACCCAGCCGTCGGGAAGTACTCCCCACCGATCCACTCCACTGAACACCCGGCGCTCGAACCGCCGTCCGGCCTCGCCGACCACCTCGGCGATATCGAGTGGAGCCAGCTTGGCGATGGTGTCCACCCGGGTCAGGGCAGGATCGGTACGAACCAATGCTGCGGAGTCGCGGTTGCCGCTGCCGTCCGGGCCGGGCACAGGATACAGGTCCAGATAGAAGTTGCCCGCACCGTCGCGGGCTCGCGGAAGAGTGCCCCGGGTGACTGCCGGTGCCGGAATGACCCGGGCCAGGCGGCCGGAAGGAAGCCATAGGCCCAGCCGACGCAGCCCCCAGTCGCCAACAAGGAGAGTGTCTTTCGCCACAAAGAGATTGGAGGGGTTCCGCAGGTCGGGTGAGCCTCGGCGTGCCAGCGGGGCTGCAGTTCGCCGGCTAAAATCGACGATAGCGACTATCTCATCGGCCCCGGCCAGTACAGCCCAGCGCTCGCCGCCCAGCCAGGCAGCTTCGGAGACTTCGCCGTATGGCGCGAGGACCGTATCCCCCGACAGGGCGAGCTCGACGACAGCAGGCGGTGTACTGGAGGATCCACAGGCTGCCAGCAGTACTCCAGAGACCCAGCTTCCCAGGCGAACAATGGCATGCATGGCCGAAAGGTAATGGCGCTCACGCCGTTGACTTGTGATAGCGGTTTACGGCGAGAGCCAGGACTGCCATACCTGCCAGGGCGAGTCCGACGATGGGCGCCGCAACGGTCTCCAGCCCGGCTCCGCGCACCAGCACCGCCCGCATGATGAAGACGAAGTGCTTCACCGGGTTGGCCTGGGCGACGGCCTGAGCCCAGTCCGGCATCGAGTCGACCGGGGTAAAGAGCCCGCCCATCAACAGGAAAATCAGAATCACGAAAAAAGCCACGAACATTGCCTGCTGCTGAGTGCGGGTGATGGTGGAAATCCAAAGACCCAGCCCCAGGACGACTACGAGGTATACCATCAGAGCCAGATAGACCAGGAGCAGGTTCCCTCGCATCGGGATGCCGAACACCAGCTTTCCGATGGTCAACCCGATGGAGAAGATCACCAGGGACAGAAGCCAGAAGGGGATCAGCTTGGCCGCTATGAACTGGACTTTCGTCATCGGGGTGACGTTGAGCTGTTCCAACGTGCCCAGCTCGTACTCCCGGGTAATGTTCTGGGCGGTGAGCAACAGCCCGATGATCGTGGTAAGCGCCACCATGAGCGCCGGGACCATGTAGTGCTTGTAGTTCCGCGTGGGGTTGAACCAGCGTTGGGTGCGCAAGTCCAGCGTGGCAGTCCCGACCACGGACTGTCTGCGGGTGAGCCGGGGCAAACTTCGCTCCAGCTCAGCGGCGTATGAGTCGAGGATCGCGCCGGCGTTCGATTGCACGATGCCCACAGCGGCACCTTCCTCCGCGTTGAGCACCAGCTGAACTGGAGCCCTTCCGTGGAGCACCAGGTCCGACTCAAAGTCGCGGGGGATGTGAATTGTGGCCGTGACTTCCCGGTCAAGCAGGGCGTGCTCGACGCCGGTCGTGGTCGGCTCCGCTCGGACAACTCGGAACTGTCGGCCCGCCTCGAGTCGCTGAACCAGGCCGGCTGAAACCGTTGTCCGATCTTCGTCGACCACGAGAACGCGGGTCTGCTTGAGGTCGAACGTGGCGGCATTGGAGAGCACCAGAAGCTGCACGATTGGAATCATGAAGATCTGCACCACGGTGGTGTGATCCCTGAAGATCTGAAGAAACTCCTTCCGTACCAGAAAGAAGATGATTCGCACGAGCCTATCCCAGCCTGATGGCGAGTTTGCGAGAGCCTGCCAGCAGCAGAAACGTGGTCATTCCGACCAGAACGAGGGTCTCCTGCCAGAGGGTAGCGAGCCCAGCTCCCTTGATCATGATTCCCCGCACCACGATCAGAAACCATCGAGCCGGTACCACATAGGAGATGGTCCGCAGCCAGACCGGCAAGGAGTCGAGCGGAAAGATGAAGCCCGAAAGCAGGAGGGTGGGCATCATCAGTCCGGCCAGGGCAAAGATCATCGCGGTGCGCTGGGTCGGGGCCTGAGTCGAAATGAGAATCCCGAGGGCAAGGGCTGTCACGATGTACAACCCGCTTTCGGCCAGCAGCAGCGCAAGGCTGCCGCGCAGAGGAACCTCGAACACGACCCGGGCGGCAATGAGCACCAGCAGCACGCTCAGGAACCCCAGCGCGACATACGGCGTCACCTTGCCGGCCACGATGGCCGCGGGTCTGATCGGCGACACCAGCAGCATTTCCATCGTGCCGGTCTCCTTCTCCCGGGTGATGGAGATGGCGGTCATCATGGCGGAAACGATGGTGAGCACGAACGCTATGAGACCCGGTACGAAGAGGTGTGAGCTCTCGAGGGTAGGATTGTATCGCATCCGACTCAGGGCCTGGATCTGCAGGCTGGCACGACTCGGAGCCAGGTCCGCGTACCAGCGCTGCACAATCGCGGTCGCATATCCCTGCATGATTCCGCCGGTATTCGGGTCGCTTCCGTCAGTAAGCAGTTGTACCGGAA
>DASRIN010000262.1:0-4667 GCA_035649975.1 Gemmatimonadales bacterium | reverse complement strand
ACTCTGGTCAATGCTCGGGGAATCAGATCGCGGCCGGTCGAGTCGGCGCCACACCAGGGACAGGTGTTCATCAAATCGTCGACCCCGCGACCGCAGGAGGGACAGGTGCCTTCGAACAGGCGTTCTTCATTCCAATATTGGCGGCGGCCGCACCAAGGGCAGTACTTCATCGGATACTGCACGCCGCCGCCACAACCCCAGTCACACCTCGCATCCATGCGGAAGCCGCGCGGTGCTTTAAGCGGCTCGTCGCTGGAGTAGCCTTCCTCGTGGATGTTGGACCCGCACCAGGGACAGAAGCCGAACTTGTCGGACACAGCCCAGCCGCACCGATAGCACTCCGCTCCGGTAAGTCCCCCGTCATCGCGCCAGCGGTGAGCCCGGCCGCATTCGGAGCAGAATCCCATGTAGCGCTGGACCCGGTGGCCGCACACGCAGCGCTCCTGCCGCGGCCAGGCACGGAACCGGCGCCGCTTACGCGCGCTCATACCGGTCGAGGGCGGCGCGGACGATCCGCTGAATGAAATCGCAGTATTCCATACCGGCTTTGGCTGCGGCATTCGCCATATCGTGACCGTAGCTGATGAACGGATTGGCGTTGGCTTCCAGTACCCAAACGCCGCCGTCCTCCGTCACCCGAAGGTCCAGCCGAGCGTAATCCCGCAGCCACAGGGCCCGGTAGGCGGTGCGGCAGGTCTCGACGATCTGATCCCGCACCGTCTTGGCCAGCGGGCGGGCGAAGACGTTTCGAATACCCTTCCGCTCCCGGTAAGACTCGTCCCATTTGGCCGACTGGGTGGCGATCCGCTCCTCCGGCCGGGTCTTTCGTTTGTCGAATACCATCTCGGTTATGGGCAGGATCTCGAGGCTGTCATCGTTCCCCACGATACTGACGTAGAGCTCGCGGCCATCCACGAACTCTTCCGCGATTGCTCCCTGGCCGAAGCGCTCGTGGATGAACGACACTCGCTCGGCCAGGCCACTGACATCTTGCACGATCGACGCCTGGGCGATGCCGGCAGAAGCGTCGGCTTGGAGCGGTTTGACTATCAGAGGAAACCGCAGCGGGGGCGTCTGCTCCACCGGCTCACGCAGCCGATAGCTCACGAACCCGGGTACCTGAATGCCGAAATACGCCAGGACCTTCTTGCTGATGGCCTTGTTGCGGGTAACCTGCAGGGCAAGAGGCGGGGCGCCGGTATACCGAAAGCCTTCGGCCTCGAGCAAACCGGCAAGCAGGTACTCCAGTGACTCGTCTCCCCGGTACGCTTCGGCACCATTGAAGACGAGATCCGGCTTCCACTCGTTCAGGTGACGAACCAGATACTCCAGGTCATCGCGGACACCGAGCAGGCGGATTTTGTGGCCGCGCTCCTGTAGTGCATGAGCAATCTGGTACTCCATCTCCGGCTCATCCGACTTCCAGGCGGCAACCTCTTTGTCCATCTGCCGCTCGTGGTCGCTATGGTCCCATCCGGAGTACGGAGTGTCAAAAACAACGGCAACGCGCATAGTGTGTAGCAAGATTTCCGGGCTCGCCTTCTAACGCCAGGCCATTCCTGAGCTTGGTCGCTCGAACCGGTGCCGCGAAATGCCGCGCCGAATTTGGAGGTCACGGCTGCAACTGGCCGTTTAATAATGACATAAGCCATGGCTCGCCGATTGCTGACTGGAGAGTGTCACATCTGGCACTCAGTCTCCCGTCTGAAATCGAGCCAGCTCATGCGCTGTCGCGTGACACTGACCCTGTCTCTCGTGCTGCTGAGCAGCCTCGCGACTTCCCAAGTTGCCGCCGCTCAGGAGTTGACCACTGCGGAGCTGGTCCGGGTTGAGGACTGGTATCGCAGGACGGTCGAGCGTACCGGCGACGGTGAATGGGGCATAGCCATCGGCGCGATGAACGGCCGCGTGCTGTGGAGTCTCAATCCCGAACTCGAGCTCATACCCGCCTCGACCGCCAAGTTGTTCACCATCGGCTTCACCCGCGCACGCGCCGGTGGTGGCGCACGCATTTCCACCCGGCTGATCGGCCGGGGGACGTTGGATTCTACCACCGGGCGCTGGATTGGTTCGTGGCAGCTCGAGTTGGGAGGCGATCCCACCTTGGAGCGCGCCGGTCGCGCCGGTCCGAGTCTGCGAGAACTGGCCCGTCAACTTCACGACCGGGGCATTCGGGTCTTGGAAGGCCCCCTGGCCCTGACCAGCCGAACCGGCCCTGCGCTGTCGCGTTATCCGGCGGTCTGGTCCGCTGATTTCATGGGCCGGCTCTACGCTCCTCCGGTAGGTCCGGTGACACTGCACGAGAACACGATCTCGTTGACCGTCCGTCCTGGCCGGGATGTGGGGTCTCCGCTGAT
The DNA here is from genome assembly GCA_035649975.1 of Gemmatimonadales bacterium. Lineage (GTDB taxonomy): Bacteria > Gemmatimonadota > Gemmatimonadetes > Gemmatimonadales > GWC2-71-9 > CAVVWJ01. Next base: position 2,310 of record DASRIN010000262.1, on the reverse strand, counting down.
GGTGGTCTCGGCCTACCCGGCAGGGGTGGACCGGATGGTCCGAATGAGCGCCACGACGGTGGGTGGGAACCGGCGGCGTCTCACCCTAGCCGCCGACCCCGACGGCGGCTGGACCTTGGGAGGGACGTTGGGGATCTATGCTCGACCCGCAGGCATTTCGGCGGTGGCGCATGAGCCAGCAAGTGTGCTGGGCTACGCCTGGGCTGCGGCGCTCGAGCGGGTTGGAATCAGCTGGATCAATCGGACCAGCCCGCCCCCAGTATGGCAGGGCTTACCGGCCGTACTGGCCAAGGTCGAGTCGGCCCCCTTCGACAGTGTTGCAGTCGAGATCAATCGTCGCAGCCTCAACATAGGTGCCGAGCTGGTGCTGCAGTGGGCTGCCGCCAGTCAAACCGCTGGCCCATCGCTGCTTACCCAGCACGTTCGCCAGGTCGTTGGACCCCGGGCCCAGGTGCACCTGGTGGATGGGAGCGGCCTCAGCGACCTGGACCGGGTCAGCCCGCTCACCCAGATGCTGTATCTGGCTCGGTATCCTCAGCTGCGCGGCGCCGAGCGATATCCCCTGCTCTTGCCGGCCAACGGGATAGGGAGCTTGCGGAGTCTTCGCCGCGGAATGGCGCGCGGCGTGGTACACGCCAAGACGGGAACCCTGGACCGGGTAGCCACCCTGGCCGGGTATCTCGGTCGGCCCGACGGAGTTCTGGTGATCTCGCTGATGTACAACGGCCGACGGACCCACGCCGCACGGGCCGCGGAATGGGAGCTCTTTCAGCTCCTGGGCGCGGAGGGGGTCAACCTCAGCGGGGCGCTGGACACTCACATGGGAGGAAGCAGCAGCCCGGTGGACGAATTGGCAGAGGATTCGGCCCAGGTGTTGCGGTAATCTCGGTAACCGGTGTTACCCCTGGTGCAGCAGTCTTGGAACAGGCATAATCTCTCCCTCCCTGACCTGCGGTCGCTCGCCGCAACTGGAAAACGTTGGAGTAGCCATGGATTCCACGGCCCGCCAGGCGAGACTCAAACCCGAATTTGCAGCTCTCTACCCCCCGCTCACTCCGGACATCTGGGAACCGGCTGCGGAGATGGGTGCTCGGGTGCTGCTCTGGCAGCTGCAGCAGCGGGGGACCGCCGCCCTGGGGACCCGCCTGCTGGATGCGCGTCACTTCGAGTTTAGGGGTGGGTGGTCCCGCGGGAATGAAACCGACCTCCGGACCCGGGTCTGCGATCCCGCGTTCAACGGGCCTGTCTAGTACTGCTCGATCAGGGCCTTTGCCAGCCGCTCGAATCCCCGTTGCACGATGGACCGCTTTCGCCACTCCTCCAACTTGATCTCCTTGGACCGGGCATAGTCGGCGGTGACGCCGTCCTCAATGGCTCGCGCAAGTCGGGGATCGGCAATTCCCAGGACATTCTCCTCGTTCAGCTCCATACTGCGCTCATCCATGTTGGCCGAGCCGACAATGGACCAGGCGCTGTCGATGACGACGGTTTTCGCGTGCATCATGGATGGACCGAACTCGAAGATCCGAATCCCTGCCTCGAGCAGCTCGTTGTAATAGCTGCGTCCTGCCGCCTGCACCGGTACCGCATCGGTATGGTTACCGGGGACGAGAATCCTCACGTCGACACCATGCCGCGCACGCTCGATCACCGCTTTCCGAAGGCGAAGATCAGGGATGAAATAGGAGTTGCAGATCCAGAGTCGCTTGCGGGCGTTCATGAAGCTGAGCCAGAACAGGAGCCGGATTGGCTGCAAGGAGTCGGAGGGAGAGCTGACTACCGAGACCCCGGAGATACCGGGGCCCCGGTCGAGTGACGGAAAGAACCGGGGCCCGGCGAGCACCTCTCCGGTGCAGTAGACCCAGTTCTCGGCGAAGGCCGACTGGATTCCGCCCACCATCGGACCGGTCACCCGAGTCATGCTGTCCCGCCATTCGTGCCGGTTACTGACGTTTCCCTTCCACTTTGCCGAGACCGCGGCGCCGCCGACAAAGCCAATCCGCCCGTCCATCACGATGGCTCGTCGATGGGTGCGCCGGTATATCCGAACCAAGTTCCGCAGGGCCACGGGACGGAATCGCTGCACCTTGACCCCGGCCTGTCTGAGATCGTCCCGATACTGCTTCCGCAGCTTGAGCCCACCGAATCCGTCGATGAGAAAGCGAACCTCCACCCCGGCCCGGGCCCGCTCTTTGAAGGCTTCGATGAATTGGCGTCCGATCTCATCGGGCTCGAAGATGTAGGTCTCGAAGTTGATTGTGTCTCGTGCGCTCCGGATGGCGTCCAGCATTGCCGGATAAAAGCCGTCGC
>DASRIN010000261.1:0-2115 GCA_035649975.1 Gemmatimonadales bacterium | reverse complement strand
AGGACATGAAACGATCACCCGGACAGCCGGCCCCCTGGATCGACGACCCGGATCCGCCGGCGGACAGCCTGATCACGCCGGAGGCCTCGAAGAAGGCAGCCGTGGGCGTGGCCAAGCTGATGACGGAACGGCGGGAGCAGCCGGGGCAGGATTTTCTATACACCGTGCTGCGCAACAACCCGAGCCTCACGCGCGAAGAAGCGCAGGCAATAGTGGAGCAGTTCTTGTAACGGCACGTGGTGAGACGATGGATGCGGTTGAAGCCGGATGGGACGTTGGATCTCGGCTGGCGGGAGCAGGACGACTGGTCGACGCTAACGCCGATCTGGGACCGGATGACGATGGAGCAACAGCGGCAGCGGCTGGTTGAATACCTGCTGCGGGGCCGTCCCGGCATGACACGCGAAGAGGCGACGGAACAGATCGACGCGTTTTCCTAGGCGTCAGAAACCCCACCCACCAAGCAGCCATATACTCGGCGTCCTGCAGCGTCAGCGCGGCCGTCTGGTCCGCCGCGGGTTCTGTCAGATCTCAGGGCAGCTTGCCGAGAGCGCCCCCAGCGGATAGGTTCCCGGGCCCGTTTTGAGAGATCAAGAGAGCCGCCATGAACTGCCCGCATTGCCAATCGTCGTCGACCCGCGAGCGGGAGGGAGACTGCCGCGAGATTGGGGATGCAAGCAGCCGGAGCCATTTAGGAGCAAGGTTGGACATCGGATTCGAAGAGTTGACCGTAGCCGGCACCCCCAACCTCGCGGCAGTCCCGCAACCCAGGCTTGTCGTCACCGTCCTCAACCGCATGCTCCACCTCGAACGCCCGAAGTCCGTCCGCGCCGCCTATTGATCAAGAAACCAAGCCACCCCTCTGCCCTCCTAATCCTCCGTGCACCACAGCGGCCATGGCCGCGAGTTCCGCCAGCACCGCGTCGACGAAGGCATTGACATCGGAGAACGCATCCCACGAGGCCGGAGACGTCTTGGCGGGTCTGACGGCGGTGCCCATATGCGGCGGGTCCGATGGCTGTTGGCGATGGCGCAGACAGAGCCCACCGCCCTCCCGCGCGTCAGCCCCCATGCACCTAATGTAGCACCCTGGCCAGCATCGGCTGGCACGCCCCGTCTGCGAACAGCTTCTGAAGGGACATTTCGACAACCATGCCTCGCCTCGGTTTGCGTCTCACACCTCACGGGCACCTCTTGCTCGATGCCGCTGAGGATGCGCCCATCCTGGACAATGCGGTCGCGGAGCGGCTTGCCGAGGCTTTTGGCCGGAGTACCGGTCATGGCCTCGTGCAACTCGGGGCGGGTGAGGTCGGCCATGCCTTGCCGCCCGTCTTCCTCTGGTGGCGCGACTTTGCGGCGCGCTATGTCGGAACGCTGTGCCTGCACGCCTCGGGCGCCGCCTCAGAGGCCGAACCCTCCCCTCTCCTGCCCAGGGTGCCGCCCCCCAGCGAAGCGGACTTCGCCACCCTTGTCTTGACGGCGCCGATGATGCCGGGGGCGGAGTATCTGGATGCCGATACCCTGCTGGCGCTGTGGGATGAGATGGGCGCTGCGTTCGCGGCTTCGCTGGCCGTGTCAGGTGCCGATCTTCAGACCTTTCTCAAGAACCTGAACCCCGCCTGGAACCTGGTCGGGCGGGTGCATTTCAATCTGGCGGAAAACCGGCGCGATCCCGAGCAGCCCTTCGCCTTCATGGCGACCTACACCACCCGGCTGTCGGCCCAGGCCAAAGCCCAGCATGTGCCGCTCGGCCAGGCCTTGCGCGAATACGCCGGGGCGGCGAACCGGGACGCGCTGCTTTCGCTGCTCGTGCCGGTTCAGCGTGCCGCGGAACGCTGCGGCTGGCTCAAGGACATGGTCGATGCCGGGGAGATTTTTCATCCCCTGCGCTGGTCCCCGGCCGAGGCCTCGCGACTGCTGTCCAGCGTACCCGACCTGGAAAGCGCCGGTGTGGTGGTGCGCATGCCGGCCTCATGGCGCGCCAGCCGTCCGGCGCGCCCACTGGTCACGGCGACGGTTGGCGCCCGACCGCCGTCGGGCATCGGTCTCGACGGAGTGCTCGATTTCCACATGGCCGTGACGCTCGACGGCGAACCGCTCAGCAACGAGGAAATC
>DASRIN010000260.1:0-2878 GCA_035649975.1 Gemmatimonadales bacterium | reverse complement strand
AGTGCCCCGCGGTTCGTGGCAAGACACCCGGCTGAGCGACTAGCTTGCGCGTGCGTCCTGTAACCGGGAGGTCCATCATGCAGGAACAAGCAAGCACCCGAGACCCTGCGGTTCATGAGCTTGCCACCGGAGAGCGCCTGGTCCGGGCGATCCTCGAGCATAGGGCGGTGGAGTTCGTGTATGAAGGGTATCGGAGAACAGTGGAGCCCTACCTTTTGGGTCTGCACGAGGCCGGCGAGCCCCTTCTGCTGGGCTATCAGACTGGGGGAGGCAGCCAGAGCGGAGATATTCCCGGATGGCGCGCCTTCATTACCACGGGGATAGGAGATGTGGTCGTAACCGATAGGAGCTTTGCCGGCCCTCGCTCCGACTTCAATCCTTACGGCGAGTCGATGCTGGAGATCTTTGCCCGGGCCTGAGTGAGCGGCGCTCAGACCGTGGCGCGAGTCCGGTCCATCGTGCCTCGCGCTGCCAGCGCGGCCTGGGCCGCCGCCAGCCGGGCGATGGGGACCCGGAAAGGAGAGCAGGAAACGTAGTTCATCCCCAGCCGGTCGCAGAAGGCCACGGAGGATGGATCGCCGCCGTGCTCGCCGCAAAGGCCTAGCTTGAGGTCGGGCCGGGTCTTTCGACCCAGGTCGCAGGCCATGGCGATGAGCTTGCCGACACCAGCCTGATCCAGCACCTGAAAGGGATCGTCCTCCAGAACTCCGGTCTCGAGGTAATAGGGGAGGAAGCGGCCGGCGTCGTCCCGGGAGAGCCCCCAGGTGGTCTGGGTCAGATCATTGGTGCCGAAGGAGAAGAACTGCGCCTCCCGGGCCAGTTCGTCGGCGGTCAAGGCGGCCCGAGGCAATTCGATCATGGTGCCGAGGAGGTAGGGCACGGTGATCTGTCGCTCCTGAAACACTTCCTCGGCCACCTGGCGCACGATCAGGGCCTGCTTCCGAAACTCGACCACGCTCGCGGTGAGCGGGATCATCACCTCCGGCATGACCCGTCCCTTCCGGGAAGCGACGGTAGAGGCGGCCTCGAAGATCGCGCGCACTTGCATGGCGGTGATCTCGGGATAGATGATGCCGAGCCGACAGCCTCGCAGACCCAGCATCGGATTCACTTCGTGCAGCCGCTCGATGGTGTTCCGGAGTGCCGCGGGATCCATTTTCAGCTCCCGGGCCAGCGCCTCGATTTCCTGCGGTCCCTTGGGCAGGAACTCATGCAGCGGGGGATCGAGCAACCGGATGGTGACAGGATATCCCTCCATCGCGCGGAAGATGGCTTCGAAGTCGCCGCGCTGCATCGGCAGCAGCTTGGCGAGAGCCTGTTTCCGCCCGCCCGCGTCCTGGGCAACGATCATCTCCCGCATTGCCACCAGCCGGTCGCCTTCGAAAAACATGTGCTCGGTACGGCAGAGGCCGATGCCTTCCGCTCCGAAGTCCCGGCCCCGGTGGGCGTCGGCTGGAGTGTCGGCATTCACCCGGACCCTGAGCTGCATAATCCGGTCGGCCCACTTCATGACTCGGTTGAAGTTTCCGCTAAGCTCGGGAGCAATGAGCGCGGCCTGACCGGCAAACACCTTTCCGCTGCTGCCGTCCACCGTGATCCATTCACCCTGGGAGATGCTCCGGCCGTTCACTGAAAACCGGCTAGACTTCTCGTCTACCTGAAGACCCTGGGCACCGGCGACACATGGTTTACCCATCCCCCGGGCGACAACCGCGGCGTGAGAGGTCATGCCGCCCCGGGCGGTGAGGATCGCCTTGGCGGTGACCATGCCATGAAAGTCCTCGGGTGACGTCTCCCGGCGCACCAGAATGACGGATTGTCCGGACCGGGCCAACTTCACAGCCTCATCGGCGTCGAAGACAACGGTGCCACATGCGGCCCCCGGCGAGGCAGGCAGGCCGGTGGTGAGCAGATCCAGCTTGCTGGCGGGGTCGATCGTCGGGTGCAGCAGCTGGTTCAGATCGTTGGGTGGAATCCGCGCCACCGCCTCCTGCTCGCTGATCACTCCCTCGTCCACCATCTCACAGGCGATCCGGACCGCGGCGTGCCCCGAGCGCTGGGCTCTCCGGGTCTGGAGCATGTAGAGATTGCCCCGCTCGATGGTGAACTCCATGTCCTGCACGTCGCGAAAGTGCCGTTCCAGGGTGCGGGCGACCCGTTCCAGCTCCTGGTAGGCGTGGGGCAGCTGTTCTTTCAGCTTGCCGATGGGCAGGGGCGTGCGGCTGCCTGAGACCACGTCCTCACCCTGTGCATTGAGGAGGTACTCTCCGTAGAGTCGAGGCTCGCCGGTGGAGGGGTCCCGGCTGAAGGCCACGCCGGTTCCCGAGTCCTCTCCCAGGTTGCCGAAGACCATGGCCACGACATTGACCGCGGTGCCCATGGAATCCGGAATGTCGTGCAGCTTCCGGTAGTCGATGGCCCGCCGGGTGTTCCAGCTCTCAAACACGGCGGCAATGGCCCCCCAGAGCTGGTCCAGCGGCTCGTCGGGGAACTCTCGCCCGGATTCTTCGCGCACCAGCGTCTTGAACTGGCGGACGATGCCCTGCATCTCTTCCACGGGAAGATCGATCTCCCTCTCGATGCGGCAGCGCTGCTTGTGCTCATCCAGGATCTGCTCGAACGGACGCCTGGAGACCTCGAACACCACGCTGCCGTACATCTGCACGAACCGGCGATAGGAGTCCCAGGCGAATCGTGGGTTGCCGCTCTGGCGGGTCAGGCCCTCCACCGTCACATCGTTCAGGCCCAGGTTCAGGATCGTTTCCATCATGCCCGGCATCGACACCGCGGCACCCGAACGGACCGAAACCAGCAACGGATTGTCGCCGTCCCCCAGATGCTTGCCGGTTGCGGTCTCCAGGCGCTGCAGTGCGTTCTC
>DASRIN010000259.1:0-2410 GCA_035649975.1 Gemmatimonadales bacterium | reverse complement strand
CTGGTACCCTCAGCACGCTACCGATACCCAGGCCACTTACGTTCACGACATCAACCGGCACTTGGTGCGCCGGGGTCATTCCGTCACCGTTGTAACTCCCGGACACCGGTCGCTTCCCCGCTTCGACAGCTTCGACGGGGTCAAAGTCATCCGGTTCCCGCTCGAGCTACCTCCGGACCTGACCTACGGACGGGTGGCGCAGAGCCGGGTGAGCTGGCTGGGCCGCTTCGCCCGGGTCGTCGTCATGGCGCATTACATGGAGGCCCAGCATCGGGCCATCATGGTCGAGGCCGCAGAGCATGGTGCGGATGTCATCCATGCCCACTGGGCTATTCCCACCGGCCCGGCTGCCGTGATGGCCGCGCGCAAACTCAAGGTCCCCAGCGTCATCACCATGCACGGCGGCGACGTCTACGTAAATCCGGAGCAGGGGTACGACTTTCCAACTCGCTGGTACGTACGGCCGGCACTGCGCTGGACCCTGCGCCATGCCGGCGCGCTGACGGCTATCACCGAAGACTGCCGCCAGCATGCGCTCCGGGCCGGCGCTCCCCCGGAGCAGATCCGGCTGGTGTTCAACGGCACTGATCTGCGCCGCTTTAGCCCCAGCGATAACGGCAACAGTGCGGACCCGCGCTTTGGTCCCCACATGATCTTTGCCTGTCGCCAGTTGTTTCCCCGCAAGGGCATTCGGTTCCTGCTCGAGGCAGCCGCCGAGCTCAAGCCCCAGTATCCCGACTTGAAAGTCGTGGTGGCCGGCGACGGCTTCGAGCGTCCCGAGCTCGCCCGACTGGCAACCGACCTCGGGATCGATGATGCGGTGACCTTCCTCGGCTGGGTACCGAACGCTGACCTGCCCCCGTACTATCGCGCGGCGGCGGTCTCGGTCATTCCCTCGCTGGAGGAAGGATTCGGCATTCCTGCCGCTGAGGCGATGGGTTGTGAGGTGGCGGTGGTTGCGAGCGATGCGGGTGGACTCCCTGAAGTGGTGGAGAACGGCGTCACCGGACTGGTTGTACCTCGGGGTGACTCCAAAGCCCTGGCCCAGGCCATAGGCTCTCTGCTTGCCGATCCGCAGCGCCGGCGCCAGATGGGGCAGGCCGGACGGGAGCGCGCGCTTCGGCTGTTCGACTGGGATCGCTCTGCGGAGCGGTTCGAGGAGATTTATCGGGAAGTTGCCAGCCGGATGGCGCGGTGAGCGAGCGGCTGTTCGCGTTCCGCTGGGACGTCGACCACCGGGTGTGCGCCACCGATGGATTGCCGCGCATCCGGGCGGCGTGCCGCGATTTCGGGGTGCCCAACACCTTCTTCATCAACATGGGCCGGTCCACCAATCTGCTGGAATGGATCGGGCCGGGCACCGCACGCTCCAAGGCCAAGCTGGCCGACCGCGATGCCGTGCACTTGATCAAGAAGACCGGCTGGCCCCGGTTCATTCTGGAGACGGCGCTGGGCCGGCCGGTAGGTCTGTCCTTCGTACCGTTACTTCAGGCCCTCCAGGCCGAGGGTCACGAGCTGGGCCTGCATGGCGGCATGGACCACGTGGTCTGGAGCCGCCGTTTTCATCAGCTGCCTGACCACGTTCTCGAAGCCGACGTGGAGACGTCCTACGGACACTTCGCTCGGCATTTCGGCAAGCCGGCCGGCTTCTCGTCGCCCGGCTTCTACTCCGACGATCGGGTCATGGCTCTGCTCGATCGGCTCGGCTTCCTCTACAACGGTGACGCTATCGGCGGCGCTCCCCGGCGAGCCACGGTCGGCGGCCGACCGGTGGGCCACTGGACGATCCCGGTTACCCTCTCCGGTCCCCGCACCATCCCATTCCTGGAATACCACGGCGCTCGCGAAACACCCGAGGCGGAAGTGATCGGTCAGCTGGAGCAGCACCTGGACGAACACGAATCCGTCGTGCTCTACGGCCACCCGTGCTACGAGGGCGTTCGTGACCGGCTGCTTCGCCGGGTGTTCGCTGTCGTGGTCGAGCGCGGCTTCCGGTTCGTCACCCTGCAGACCATGGCCGAGCAGCTGCGGACGGTAGCAGCGGGACGATGATCCGAGTTCTCAGCGTCTTCGGGACCCGCCCGGAGGCGATCAAGATGGCGCCGGTAGTACACGCCCTCCAGAAGGCATCTCAGTTCGAGAGCATTGTCTGCGTGTCGGCTCAGCATCGAACCATGCTGGACCAGGTGCTGGCAGTGTTCGGGCTTCAGGCCGACCACGACCTCGATCTCATGACCGCCGCCCAATCGCCGGCCGATGTCACGGCCCGGGTGCTGCAGAGCCTGCCGCCGCTGCTGCGCCAGATTCGTCCGGACGTTCTGCTGGTGCAGGGCGATACGATGACGACGTTCGCCGCGGCGTTCGCCGCTTATCTCGAGCGGATTCCCTCGGGCCATGTCGAGGCCGGCCT
>DASRIN010000258.1:0-3104 GCA_035649975.1 Gemmatimonadales bacterium | reverse complement strand
TGTTCTGTCCGGCGATGTTGCGGCGGATGAACTCCTCCTCCGAGGCTATCACCCGCGCCTGCTTGTTGAACGCCCGTTGCTGGGCCAGCCGCCGCTCGCTTCTCTGGCGGATGAATGATTCATAGTCGCCGGAATACGAGGTGGCCGTGCCTCCGTCGAGGTGGAGCACGTGATCGACCACATTTTGGAGAAAGGCCCGATCGTGACTGATCAGCAGGACGGTGGCATCGAGCCCGGCGAGGTAGTCTTCGAGCCAGCTCGTGGTCTCCAGGTCGAGGTGGTTGGTCGGCTCGTCCAACAACAGCACCTCGGCAGGTTCCACCAGCTGCTGGGCTAGCCCGAGCCTCCCGCGCTCTCCTCCGCTCAGGCCATTCAGGGGTCGGGTCCGGGCCCGGTCAGGGTCGAAGCCCAGGCCGTGAAGCACGGCGTCAATGCGGGGAGCTAGAGTGTAGCCACCCTCCCGTTCGAATCGCTCGAGGTCGCGGTCGTACCGGGCCAGCATCGCGGGGGTGCATTGGTCGCCGGCGTCGGATAGAGCCGTAGCTTGTGCGGCCAGCCCACGCTCAAGCTCCATCAGCTCCGCAAAGGGGCCGGCCGCCGCCTCCCAGACCGTGGTCGCCCCGGCGAACTCGCGGTGCTGTTCCATCAAGGAGAAACGCAGCCCGGCCGCGCGGCTCACCGTCCCCCGGGTGGGCTCGAGCTCCCCGGTCACCAGTCGCAACAGCGTAGTCTTGCCGGTTCCGTTGCGGCCGATGATCGCCCACTTCTCGCCCCGGCTCACGGTAAAGGTGACGTCCTGGAACAGCCGGGTGGCTCCGAATTCCACCGCCACCCCCGATATTGAGAGCTGAGTCATCGGCCGGTCCAGCCGCGCCAGGTGTTTCCCGCATCGCCGACCGTCAGCTGCGTGCCATAGCGCACCAGGGGCATCCGCAGCAGCATGGGCTCGGTCGCCAGCCGGTCGAGCCAGCGCTTGTCACTCAGGTGCGCTGCATCCAGGCCCAACTCCGCAAATCGGCGGGAGCTGCGGTCGATGAGACCCTCCAGCCCGAACTTCTGCACGAACCGTCGGAGCTCCCCTGGCGAGGCAGGGCGTTCCTGCAAATCCACGAAATGGGTCTTCACCCGGCGCTCCGCAAAGAAGCGCAGGGCCTTCCTGGTGTCAGCACTCTTCCGCACGCCGAAGATCTGGACTTCCACTATTCAGTCAACCCATCCGCACCGGATCGCCGACTCGCAGCCGGCCCACCGTCTCATGCACTGCATTCTGGCCGAACATCACCTCGCCCCGGACCTTCCGGTAGCTGGCCAGGGTGCGAAGCGGCTCCTTCCCCAGTGCCGCCGTGGCCTGGTCCGTGGTCGTGACGACGCACCGTGCGCACGGCTTGACGACCCTGAACCTCATAGCGCCGATCTCGATCCGCCTCCACTCATCCTCTTCGTAGGGGTGCACGCCGCCCACCACCAGATTGGGACGGAACCGGTTCATCGGCAGCGGTTCCGGTAAGCGACGGTTCAGGTCGTTCAACGATTCCTGGGATATTAGAAGAAAGGGGAACGCGTCCGCAAAGCTGACGCGGGTACCGGATGATGCGTAACGCGGGTCGGTTGGCCGGATCGTGTCGCCTGCCATATACACCAGACCACAGGCCGTGCCCAAGTAATCGGAGAACCACCTTGCTGCACGCTCGCCCAGCCAGGTAGCGGCGCAGCTGTCCTTCCACACCCGAACTCTGGTCGTCACAGTGGGAGGAGGCTCCAGGGGGGTCACCAGCCCAGGCATGCCGGGGGCCTCCACCCCGAGCGCGCCGTCGCGAATGCTGGGCACGACCAATGCGAGGCGCGGATGGCTGCGTTGTGAGAGAAAAGTGCCAGATTCATCGACCACCATCCACCGACGATCGTAGCGCAGCCCAAACTCGTCCACCTCTGACTGCGCCACCGGTATTCCACCGGCCGACTTGATGGGGTAGAGTGTGAGACCCGTGAGACGTGGAGTAGCCGCGTCAGGGACCTTGTTCATGCCTTGTTCTCCCAGGTGGCAAGGTTGCCGACTCGGTTCCACCCGCTTAGATACTGAACTGAGGTGTTCTTTGAAGGCTAGTGCCTTGGGTGAGCTGCGGCGGAGCGGGATGCCAGGAGAGTGGACGGGTTCGTTGGATGAGCAATTCGATCAATACCGAGGCCGAGAGCCTGCGTGATGCCCACAGCTATTCATCCACGGTGCGGAGCATCCTGGGATTTACCGCGTTTGCGGTCACCCTGCTGCCGATTCCCATTATATACTTTCGGCTCCTTCCGGCTTACCAGCGGCACGCCTGGTTCCTCCTCTTCTACACACCGTTCCTGTGCCTGATTACGCTCTGCTACCTGTTCTACGTTCGAGACTCCCTGGCGCGGGCCATCTTCGCCAACGTGCTGGACCCACCGCCCCCACCGGATCCCTATTATCGCGAGCCTCTCGGGGATCGGATGAGACGAGGTTTCCGTCGCATAAAGGCAACCGTCCTCCTCATTCTCCCTGCCTTGTTGGTCCTCACCTCCACGTACTGCGTCTCGCGATATTTTGGCACAATCGATCGCTCAGTCGCGCTCTCAGTCGAGAGTTATATCGAGCGCACCACCCCCACTGAAACGGGAGCGGTGACGCAGGAGCGGGAGAGTACCGGCCGGAGGAAGTCTTCCAGAGCGACTAGACCGGCCGGGCCAGCGGCCCCCGACTCGGCCACCCTGTCAGCCCCCCATTCCCTGCCGCTCCCGTCCGATACCGCCGCCGTTCGCAAGCACGTACTCCTCACCACGGAAATTGACGAGATCCCGCAGCTTGCCAGGCTTACCGCACTGTTTGTGGGAGCATTCGTGGCTTTGCTCATTGCAGTCAGTTTGATGGCCCTAAAAGAATACGCCAAGGAAGCACTGGGACTGTCGGAGCATGAGCTCATGTTCGGGCGTTACCGGCGAGCTACTGCAGAGGAATAGTCAGTGAGTGGAGTGAAGCTGAGGAAAACCTGCCGCGATCGCTTCAGTGACACGCTCGGCTGCATGCCCATCACCATACGCATCAGTGGTCCATGGACATTCCTGCTGCTTCCGAGATTGCTCCT
>DASRIN010000257.1:0-5376 GCA_035649975.1 Gemmatimonadales bacterium | reverse complement strand
GGGAAATGGGGAGCTACGTCCTGGGCGATCTCATTGCCCGCGGGGGCATGGGAGAAGTCTGGCACGCCACCCACCGCTTCCTTGCCCGCCCTGCGGCGGTCAAGCTGATCAAGCCGGACGTGCTGGGAACGATGACGAAGGAGCAGCGCGAGGTGCTGGTGCAGCGCTTCCACCGGGAGGCCCGCGCGGCGGCCAACCTGCGCTCCCCGCACACCATTCAGCTCTTTGACTTCGGTGTAACCGACGACGGAACGTTCTACTACGTCATGGAGTTGCTCAACGGGATGGACCTCCAGAGCCTGGTGGAGGAATACGGCCCCATTCCGCCGCCCCGGACGGTTCACATCCTGCGGCAGGCCTGCGAATCACTGGCCGAAGCGCACGACCGCGGACTGATCCACCGCGACATCAAACCTGCCAACATCCAGGTCTGTTGCATGGGGCACTACTTCGACTACGTGAAAGTGCTCGACTTCGGGTTGGTGAAGAGCCAGGCTGCGGCGGCCCGACTCGATCCGGGACTGACGGCGCCAAACGTGGTGGCCGGAACCCCAGCCTACATGTCGCCCGAGGGAGCGCTGGGGGAGCCGGTGGACCAGCGAACCGACATCTACGCGCTCGGTTGCGTGGCCTACTGGATGCTGACCGGCAGACAGGTGTTTGAGGGACAGGGTGTAGTACAGCTCATGGCCCGACATATCCATACGCCGCCGGAGCCCCCGTCGCTATACAGCCTGGTTCAGATTCCGTCTGACCTCGAAGAGCTGGTGCTCGCCTGTCTGTCCAAACAGCCGGAGGACCGCCCAGCCAGCGCGCGCGCGCTGGCCGATCGGCTGGCTCAGTGCGAAGTGGAGTCGGAGTGGAGCCGCGAGCATGCGCGGCTCTGGTGGGACTCCCGTCTCACACCGGAGCCGGCGCTGACCTTCGGCGATTGAGAAGCTCAGATGTTGCGCCGCGACTCCGCGTCCCTGGCTGCAACTCGACGGGCCCCCTCGGCCCAGTCTACCGCAGGCGCCACCTCCTGATCGCTCAGAGCGAGTGCCCAGCGAGCTCGCTCCACCACGCCGGCGCCGTCGGGAAGGGCCAGGCCAAACTCCAGCTCCGCTTCCCGGCAGAGCCGCTCTTCGCGGGCCCGCTGGTCCTGGGGCAACGAACCACACATGCTTGCGATCCGGGCGTGAGTCGCCTCGTGGACGAGGGAGGAAGCAATCTCTGCCAGCGCGTGGCGAGGATTCACAGTGAAGGTGAGCTCCACCAGGCACTCGCGTTCCTGGGGGAAATAGGCTCCTCGGCAGGGAAACCGGCGCACCACCAGGCCCGCCAGGTCCCGGTGCATCCGGCGGAATCGCCGCGGGGCGTAGGTAGCAATCAGGTCCAGGGCTCCGGTCAGCCGCTCCAGCACCTGCGCCGTGGCAATGTCGCCCCGGGTATTAGTGACCATCACGGGGAACCCGCGAATGTGGTGCCGCTCCGGCGTCAGTGATTCATCGGACATCTGCAGCTCCGCTGGTAATCCATTCTGAAGACTAGACCGCAGGATAAGTTTCTTCCATGTGCCTCGTTCTGCTCGCCCTGAACTCTAATTCGGAGTACTCGCTGGTCCTGGCCGCGAACCGCGACGAGTTCTACGACCGGCCGACGGCACCCGCCGGCTTCTGGTCCGACAATCCCCGCATCCTGGGCGGCCGGGACCTCAAGGCCGGCGGCACCTGGCTTGGCATCGATCGGCAGGGCCGGATCGCCGCGGTAACGAACTATCGCCAGGGACAACGCGAGTCCGTCGCACCTCGCTCTCGGGGCCACCTGGTCAGCGAGTTTCTGATTGGGGATACAGGGGCAGCCGAGTACCTGGATCGAGTCAGTCAGGAGGTGGAGCTCTACAACAGCTTCAACCTCCTGGCCGGTGACGCCGCCGGGATGTTCTACTACTCCAACCGCGAAGGCCGGGTCCGCGCTCTGGAGCCCGCGATTTACGGGCTGAGCAATCACCTGCTCGACACCCCCTGGCCCAAGGTGTCTGCGACGAAAACCGCCTTTGGTGCACTCTTGAGGAGAAGGGCACCGGACCTGACCGCAAATCTGTTTACTCTGCTGGCCAACCGGGATCCGGCCCGGGACGAACAGCTACCCTCGACCGGTGTGAGCCAGGAGTGGGAGCGGCTACTGTCCTCGGCATTCATCGCCTCGGATCGCTACGGCACCCGGTCGACGACTGTGGTGTTGATCGGCCGGGACGGTCGAGTCGTCTTCGTCGAACGAAGCTTCGGTCCTGGTGGTGTACCCGGCGGAGAGGTCCGGTTCGAGTTTCAGATCGTGACGAGCACGGTTGGATATTGACGATTGCGCTGTAATAGACGAGGTTGGAAATAGCAGCCGGATAGCGTGGCACGTCGCCTGTCGGAGGACCCATGCGTACTCTTCTTCTCATCCCCATCTGCGTCGGCGCCATCGGGGCTGTTGGGTGTGGCTCCGTGGGAAAGGAGTCACCCGCGCCGCCCGTCGCCCGGCGAGATCTTACGGTCCCTGCACCACCGCCTAAAGTGGAAGTCGCCTCCGCAGTCGAGCTGGGACGCATTCAACCTCCCCGGACTAAGCAGCATTCCGCCCGCGCGCACCGGCGTGCTCGGCCCGCTGCCGCCAAGGTCACACCTGTCATTGTCGCCTCGCACCCCTCACCGGCCCCAGCGCCCGAAGCCGTCCCTGTGCCCAGATTTCGCCAGCCTGAGCCGGCAAACGACCGCGAGCTTCCCCCTGGAAAGACCGTCACCGTCATACCAGCCAGCAGCGGGCCAACGACAGAAGAGGTGGGAGCCGGCCAGGGTGACGGATGGGGAACCGGCGGCAGCGGCATGGGCGGAGGTGGCAGTGGCATGGGGGGAGGCGGAAGCGGTATGGGCGGCCGGGGCAGGTGCCCGGGTGGCGGCGTGGGTCCGGGAATCGGAATCGCGCAGCGCCCCCCGCGTGCGTTGTATTTGAAGCCCGCTATCACCCTCTATCCGCGCTTCCGATAGCAGAGACTCAACCAGGGCACCTATCCCCGCCGGGAAGTACTCTTTCCCGGCAGGAACCGGTGCCTACCTTCCTAGCTGTCTACCCAGTGAAGCGCTGACCCGTTAACCGCTGATCCCCCCTCACTCATCCGGACCAACCGGGTGCGTATCCGGCAGGGCATTACCGATGTCGATATGATTGCCCTGACCATCCCCATCGAAGCAGATCGGGTGCTCGAACCCGTTCAACTCATCCTCTTGGTAGATGATGTTGTCGGTGCCACTGTCCTCGTCCGGCCCGGCCGGCACGTTGTCGAGGTTTAACGCATGGCGCAGCTTCCAGCCGATGATATGGTCGGTGCACGAGGTGTCGCCACTGACGCCCAGCCCGCCGAGCAGCGTGCCTTCCGCTGAGTACAGGGCCAGGCCGCCGCCAAACACGTTAATGCCGCCGATCTTCCGGCCGATCATGGGATCGTGGGCGGTGCCATAGGCAGAGACCGGACCAGCGTAGGCTACCCGGGGATCGACCGGGTTGCTCTCCTGCAGACCGAAGAGGCTCCCGCCTGGCTGCACGGCGGCATAGAGGTTGGCCGTGCTGAGCGCAAATCCTTCCAGGCTGAACGCGTTTGCGGTGTTGGCCTTCTGCGCCGAAATCACCCGGCTGCCGGGCCACTGATCACCCCGCTCGGTCCCGCTGAATACCACGTCAACCACTTTGCCGTTGCGATCGAGAATCGTGGCCCACATTTCGAATCCGAGTCCGCCGTTCTGCTCCTCGAGAACGGCGCGAAGTTGGCCGCGAAGAGTATTGTGGTCGGGGAGATGTTGGACCAGGCTACCGGCCTGCACAGCAGGATCGGTGGGACCGTTGTCGCTGCATCCGACGAATGTCAGAGTGGAGAGCGCGACCACGGACAACTGATGGAGCCGACGCATTGGACTGCTCCTTTCGGGTAACGAGTAGACGAATTGCTCTTAGCGACTGGCGACTAGATGGATATCTGCGACTGGCGGGCGGACCGCGAGCACGGCGGGGAAGGCCAAATCTGGCAAGGCGCGCACTGCACCACATAAAGCGCCTGCGGTTAACTGCGAGGGGACTGGTTGCGGAACGCTCCAAGGTACTGCCGGGAACGCGCCTCACAAGGGGCGATCTATCGCTGCTGCGATTCTCGGCGACGGGCGTGGTTTCGTTGTAGCAGGTAGAGCGGAAGGCCGAGCAAGGTGAGTCCCACGCCTGCCAACGTGGTGACCGGGTGCTCCAGCAGCGCGGTACCAACCACCAGCATCGTCCCGCCGATGAATACCAACGGCACGAATGGATAGCCCGGGGTCCGGTAGGGGCGGGCCAGATCCGGCCGGCGGCGGCGCAGCACGATGACTCCGGCAACCGCTAGCGCGAGCCAGGGCCAGGTGCCCAGCACGAACGAAAGGATCAGCTCCTCGAAGGTCCGGGACCACACGAATACCAGGGCCAGGGCGGTATAAACGGCGATCGCCACGTGCGGCGTGCCGAAGCGCGGGTGGACTCGGGCCAGCGGTCGAAAGAGGAGGCCCTCGGCGGCCATGGCATACAGCACGCGGGGATTGGCCAGCATGCTGCCGTTGAGCGCGCCAAAGGTCGAGACCATTACCAGCACGGCGACCACGGCCGCGCCGCTCGATCCAACGACCCGGACCATCGCATCGGATGCGACCAGCGGCGAGGCGCGAAGATTGTCGAACGGGAGAACGTACAGGTAGGCCGCATTCGCAGCGAGGTATACCAGCACCACCACGCTGATGCCTGCCACGAGGGCGCGCGGCAGGGTGCGAGCCGGTTCCCGCACCTCGCCGGCTACAAAGCCCAGGTCGTGCCACGCCGTATAGGCCCAGAGCACGGCTACGAGGCCCAATCCCACACCACGAATGTCGAGCCCCGCAGTGGTGGACGCGGCGCCGGTCCCGAAGGCGCCCGCATGACCGTCGCCCAGCAGGAACGCGGCCACTACCAGCGCCAGGAGCGCCACCAGTTTCGCAGCCGTTGCAGTTCCCTGGATTGCGCCGGCATTCCGAACTGATCGGTATCCCGCGGCTGCCACCAGCAGAATCTCCCCCGCCGCCACCAGTCGAATCCCGTTCGGTGAAAGCGGGACCAGTCTCCCCAGGTATTCGGCGAAGACCAGGGCGATAGCCGCCGATGCCGCGGGCTCCGCCAGCAGGATGGTCCAGCCGAAGAGGAAAGCCACTCCGCGGCCGAACGTCTCCCGCAGGTAGACGAACACTCCGCCCGCGTGGGGCATCGCGGCAGCGAGCTCCGACAAGGAGAGCGCCCCGCAGAGAGTGATCACGCCACCCAACGCCCATACCAGCATGATGCCGCCGACCGACCCGACCTCGGCGG
>DASRIN010000256.1:0-8418 GCA_035649975.1 Gemmatimonadales bacterium | reverse complement strand
TATCGCGTGATCCTGGAGCCGGAGAACACCTTCGTCGGCACCGTCAACGAGGACTTTGCGGTCGAGAGCCTGCAGGGAGACATCTTCCAGCTGGGCAACACGTCGTGGCGAATCCTGCGGGTGCAGCAAGGCACCGTGCGGGTGGAAGATGCGCACGGCCAGCCGCCCAGCATTCCATTCTGGCTGGGCGAGTCACCGGCCCGGAGCGATGAGCTGTCCGCCGCAGTGGCTGAGCTGCGACAGGAAGTCGAGAACCGGCTGGAGAATCGCGATCAGGCCGTCAGCTGGGTGACCTCAGTTCTGCAGGGTCATCCTGAGCAGAGCGAAGAATCTCTCCCTGGCTCAGCCGGCGTTGCCACTCATCAGCTGGTCGAGTATCTCGCCGAGTCCAGACGTCTCCTCGGAAACCTGCCGACTCAGCGGACTATCGTCGCCGAGCGATTCTTCGACGAGGCTGGGGGGATGCAGCTCGTCATCCACGCTCCCTTCGGCAGCCGGGTGAATCGCGCCTGGGGTCTGGCGCTCCGGAAGCGATTCTGTCGCCAATTCAACTTCGAGCTGCAGGCCGCCGCCACCGAGGATGCGGTTCTGCTGTCGCTGGGACCTCAGCACTCGTTCCCGCTGGAGAGCGTGTTCCGCTTCCTCCACCCCGAGACCGTCGAGGAGATCCTGGTACAGGCACTGCTCGACGCGCCCATGTTCGGCACCCACTGGCGGTGGAACGGCAATATCGCACTCGCCATTCCGCGCAGTCGGGGCGGGCGTAAGATGCCGCCCCAGATCCAGCGGATGCAGGCCGAGGATCTCCTGGCTGCCGCGTTCCCTGACGCAGCCGCTTGTCTGGAGAACATTCCGGGAGACCGGGAGATTCCCGATCACCCACTGGTCCGCCAGACCATCGATGACTGCGTGCACGAGGTCATGGATCTCGAGCGGTTGACTGAAGTCCTCCGCCAGATCGGGTCGGGTGAGCTGCGGCTGGTCGCCCGGGATCTGCCGGAGCCCTCGCCACTGGCGCATGAGATCCTGAATGCCAGACCCTATGCGTTCCTGGACGACGCGCCATTGGAGGAACGGAGGACGCAGGCGGTTTACACTCGCCGAGCCTTCGAGCCTTCGTCGGCCGACGATCTTGGAGCCCTGGATCCGGCAGCGATCGAGCGGGTTCGGGACGAAGCCTGGCCCGAGATCCAGAGCGCCGATGAGCTGCACGACACTCTGCTGACCGCCGGTTTCCTCACTGAACTGGAAGGGATCTCCGGTCGGGATGGCCGATCCTGGGCGGGCCACATCCGCGAGCTGGTGCAGACAGGCCGGGCCGACCGGCTCGAGTTGCGGCCCGCTCAGGCGGTGTGGTATGCCACCGAACGGGCGCCGGAGGTCAAGGCCGTGGTTGGGACGGACAAGTCGGTCAGCCGCGATGATGCCATTCGGGAGCTTCTGCGGGGGCGACTGGGGATCTCCGGCCCGGTCACCGCGTCCCAGCTGGCCACTACCCTTAGCGTCACGGAAGCCGAAGCCGACGTCGCCCTGGCGGCTCTGGAAAGCGAGGGTGTCATCCTGCGGGGTCGCTTCACTCCTGGCGCTGCGGCCCTGGAATGGTGCGAGCGTCGGTTGCTCGCCCGGATCCACCGCTACACTCTCAACCGGCTGCGCGCTGAAATCGAGCCGGTAAGCGCCGCCGACTTCATGCGATTTCTATTTGCGTGGCAACGAGTGGCACCGGACCAGCACGTCGCTGGACTCGAAGGGCTGGCGGCTCTTATTGGGCAGCTCGATGGTCTCGAATTGCCTGCATCGGCCTGGGAAGCGGATGTGCTCTCCAGCCGGTGCGAAGAGTACGATCCTGCCCTGCTGGATACTCTGTGCATGACCGGACGGGTAGCCTGGGGCAGGATCTCCGCCGGGCAGCGCGGCGGCCCAACCAACGGACGGACTGCTGGTCCAATCAAGAGCTCGCCGATCGCACTGTTCCTGCGGGAACATGCGGACGAGTGGGTCTCGGGTCATCAAGAGGAGCCCGAGCTGTCCACCTATGCCCAACGAGTGAACGAGGTGCTGCAGCGCCGGGGCGCATCGTTCTTTCACGAGCTCGTCGCCCTGAGTAGTCTCCTTCCCACCCAGGTGGAGCAGGCGCTCGCGGAGCTGGCCGGAAGCGGGTTGGTGACATCGGACAGCTTCGCCGGCCTGCGTGCTCTCATCACCCCGTCCAACAAGCGGAAGCCGTTCGCATCGCGCCGCACCCGTCACCGCAAGGCTGCGGTCGGAATCGAAAGCGCCGGACGATGGTCCCTCCTCCAACGGCGCGACGGAACGGGTGAAGGCACTTCCCCCGAGCTCTTCGCTGTGATGCTGCTGCGTCGCTACGGAGTTGTATTCAAGCGACTGCTGGCCCGGGAAACCGGAGCGCCACCCTGGCGGGAGCTACTGCTGGTCTACCGCCGCCTCGAGGCGCGGGGCGAGATCCGGGGAGGCCGCTTCGTCAGCGGGATGTCAGGGGAACAGTTCGCCTTGCCCGAAGCCGTGGGTCAGCTCCGCTCCATCCGCCGGCTCGATGGCAACGGACAGCTCATCGGAATCAGTGGAGCCGACCCGCTCAACCTGACCGGGATCATCACGCCGGGGGAACGGGTGCCAGGCCTCACCTCGAATCGCGTTCTCTATCGGGATGGAGTTCCAATTCTCGCCCGGGAGGCTGGACAGGTGAAGAGTCTGCTGACCGGAGTCGAGCCTTCCGCCGAGCTGGTACACGCGCTGGTACGCAAACAGAGCACCGCGGCTCTCCGAAGTTACCTGGGCCTGACTGGGGCTCCGGCCGAAACCGTACCGCTCAACCGCGCACCCGGACGCCGGAGAAAGCGGGAGGTCGCCGGCGATGCGGTTCGCCTTTCTTAGTCAATTCACCGATTTCGCCCTGCTCTTCATGCGGCTGCTGGTCGGATGGGTCTTCGTGTGGAGCGGCTGGAGCCATACCCGCGATCCGGTAACCCGGGGGAAGAGCATCGGCTTTAGCCCCGGAATTACCCGCTTCCTTGGACTGGCCGAGCTGGCCGGTGGGCTCGGCGTTGCGCTCGGCGTGCTTCCCCGGATCGCTGCCCTCGGCCTCATCCTCGTCATGTTGGGCGCCATCCAGAAAAAGATCTTCGTCTGGCATACTGGGTTCTGGGGCAAGTCGACCGACGGCTGGCACTATGACCTGCTCTTCGTGGCGATGAGCCTGGTGATTGCCACTACCGGGGGCGGCCGCTACGTGCTGTTCCCATGAGCCAGAACGGTAAACATCACTTCCCAACCCGAGGAGAGATCATGCGCTCACTCGCGCTTGCGGCACTCCTGGTCGTACTCGGTCTCGGCTGCCGCAGGCAGCAGTCCAACGAGACCGGTGGCCTGAGCGATACGACTCCGTCAGTTTCGACCGCGGCGCCGGCGCCGGAAGCCGCCGATACTGCTCCGCTCGCCACCGAGCTTGGGTTCGACCGCCGCGCCGACTTCGTGCAATCGATCCGCCAGCAGCTTACCAGTTTGGATCAGCAGATCAGCGAGCTGGCCACCCAGGCCAAGTCTCGGGGCGGCGCCGTGAGCGATCGGGCACTGGCCAACGTCAGGGCCGCCCGAAAGGCGGTGGACCGGAATCTTCGGCAGGTGGACGCGGCCACTGCGGCCAACTGGGACCAGATCAAGCAGCGGGTGAACGGCGCCGTCGATAATCTGAGCGAAGCCATCGAGGCGGCACAGCCGAAGTGAGCTAGAGATGCTCGCGTTGGGGGAGCGCTACCGGGTCGAGCGCGAGCTGGGCCGGGGCGGAATGGCGACCGTGTACCTCGCGTACGACAGTCGCCAGGACCGGCCGGTCGCTCTCAAGCTCGTCCACCCCGATCTGGCCGCGATGCTCGGACCGGAGCGCTTCCTCCGGGAGATCAAGCTCACCGCCAAGCTCCGCCATCCGCATATCCTGCCCCTCTTCGACTCCGGTGAGTCGGACGGTCAGCTCTGGTACACCATGCCCTACATCGAGGGCGAAACCTTGCGCCAGCGACTGGGTCGGCAGCGGTACCTTCATCTAGACGAAGCGCTACGCATCACCTGTGACATTCTCTCGGCCCTGGAGTACGCCCATCAGCACGGCGTCGTCCACCGTGACATCAAGCCGGAAAACATTCTGCTCGAGGGCGATGAGGCAATCCTGGCCGATTTCGGCATCGCTCACGCTCTCACCGCGGCCGGCAGCGAGCGGCTGACCCGGACCGGGGTTGCCGTAGGGACCATGATGTACATGAGCCCGGAGCAGGCGGCCGGCCAGGGAGAGGTGGATCGCCGGAGCGATATATACTCAATGGGATGCGTCCTGTACGAGATGGTAGTAGGTGAACCGCCGTTCACCGGATCACCTCAATCGGTATTGGCCCAGCATCTCACTGCCACGCCGGGGGTGCTCCGGGCGCCGGAAGGACAGATTCCCACCCCGATCGTACGCGCCGTCGCCAAATCTCTCGCGAAAGAGCCGGCCGAGCGATTTTCCACCGCCGCGGCTTTTGCCCGGGCGCTCGAGCCGGCAGCCGAACTGGCGAGCCCGATCTTCAGGACTCGACGCATCGTCCTGGCCGGGGGAGTTGCGTTGGCGGTGCTGGCACTCACCTTCTACGCCGGACACCGCGCCTCCAATACACCGGCCGGGCCGGGCGGCTCGATTGCTACCGGGCTCAATCGCAAGTTGTCGCAGATCACGTTCGGAGAGGGACTGGAGGAATGGCCGGCCTGGTCGCCGGATGGACGCCGACTGGCCTACGTCGCCGAAGTGGACGGGTTCCGCCAGCTGATGGTTCGAACTGTTGCCAACGGCAACGAGCGACAACTTTCCCGCGAGCCCACCGATCACATTCAACCGGCCTGGTCGCCCCAGGGTCGGCTCGCCTTCGTTCGAGCCTCATCGGCCAGGAGCACGCTCGAGCCTAACGACCTCAACGGATGGTTCCCCGAGGGTGGGAACATCTGGAGCATCGACCCGGAGACCGGCGCAGAGGTCCGGCTGGTGGACGACGCGTTCAACCCGGCCTACTCACCGGACGGACGTCAACTTGCTTTCGATGCTCGCTGGGGCGGTGCCCGCCGGATCTGGATCGCTGACGCGAGTGGACGCAACTCCCGCCAGCTCACGTCGGACTCCAGCGAGGCCGTGGTCCACACCACCCCCCGCTGGTCACCCGACGGCTCCCGGCTTGCCTTTCGCCGGATCGATGGCGTCAAGTCCGATATCGTCATAATCGAGCCCGGCACCCAGGTGAGCACCCGACTCACCGACGACAACGCGCTGGATATGGATCCGGCATGGGCGCCGGATGGCGCATCGGTCTATTTCAGCTCGGCTCGTGGAGGGGGACTGAACCTCTGGCGCGTTCGAGTGGGCAGCCGCGGCGCTGCCTCCGGCAATCCAGAACAGCTTACGACCGGTGCGGGCGATGATGTCTCCCCGACTATAGCGCCGGATGGCAGCCGGCTGGTGTTTGCCGTCCGGGGAGTAAACTCCGATCTCTGGCGCTTACCGGTGAACCCAGCCACCGGCGCCACAGCTGGCGCCGCTCAGCCGGTAGTGATGACCACACGGGTCGAGAGTCGGGGCGCCTGGTCGCCCGATGGCCGTTCGGTCGCATTCAATTCGGACCGGCTGGGCGAAATGAACATCTGGCTCCGCGGTAGCGACGGCACCGAGCGCCAGCTGACCCGCGGACCCGGCGGTGATTACCAGCCGGCTTGGTCCCCCGATGGCAGCCGGGTTGTGTTCTTCTCCGCCCGAAGCGGCAACGCCGACATCTGGTCCGCGAGCCTGGCTGATGGCAGGCTCACCCGGTTGACGGAAGACCCTGCTACCGACATCAATCCCTTCTACTCGCCGGACGGGCGACAGATCGCGTTCATGTCCGACCGGGGAGGCCGCTCGGAAGTGTGGGTCATGCAATCCGATGGCTCGGCGCCGCGCCGGGTGACCACGATCGGTGCCGGTGGCCACTTCCTCCGCTGGACCGCTGACGGCCGCTCCATCGTCTTCCGGGCGGAGGTCGGCGCCCGGGTTCAGATCTACCAGGTCGCGGTCGACGACGGCACGCTGACCCGTCTGCCCGATGTGGCCAGTGGCGCGCACATGTCATTCTCACCGTCACGGGCCCTGGTTCTCGACGTGAGGGGACACAAGTCGCTCTGGGTCTATCCGCTCGACGGGCAGCCCGGCCGGCAGATCTTTTCCTTCAGTAACCCGGAAATCCGCATCGATTATCCCATTTGGTCGCCCGACGGCCGATCGATACTGTTCGATCGCGCGGCGCCGCGGGGCGGTGATCTCTGGCTGCTCGAGGCGGCGCGATAGCCTGATGAAGCTGGCCCAGCTGGTCGAGACCTCGCAGCGGGTGGGACAGGTAAGCGGGAGGCTGGAGAAAATCGGCCTGCTGGCGTCGCTGCTCGCGAGTGCCCCGCCCGAAGAGATCGAGATTGCGGTCGCCTTCCTCTCTGGATCATACCGGCAGCAGAAGCTCAACGTCGGATATGCCGCGCTTGAGGCAGCCTCTGCCGGCAATTCCACCGATTTGCCGACTCTGGAGCTGGTCGAGGTCGATGCAGCCTTCGAGCGGATCGCCGGGGTGCCTGCCGGAAAGGGCTCCACGGCGGAGCGCCAGCGCCTGCTCGGAGCACTGTTTGCCCGCGCGACCCGGGAGGAACAGCACTTTCTGTTCCGGCTGGTGGTCGGTGAGTTACGGCAGGGCGCGGTCGAGGGAGTGATGCTGGAGGCTGTTGCGCGGGCTGCCAAGGTGCCGGCCGCACAGGTGCGCCGGGCCCGGATGATGGCCGGAGATCTCCCCACCGTGGCCAGAGCCGCCATCCGTGGCGACCCGGCTGCCCTCGCCGGGTTCGCAGTCCAACTGTTCCGGCCGATCCATCCGATGCTGGCGGGCTCGGCTGACACTGCGGATGTAGCGATGGGAGAGCTAGGCGAAGCGGCTCTGGAATACAAGCTCGATGGTGCCCGGATTCAGGTCCACAAGGCGGGAGACCAGGTGGCGGTGTTCTCCCGCCGGCTCAACGATGTGACCGCCGCCGTGCCCGAGCTGGTGGAGAGCGTTCGGTCGCTGCCCGCACGAGACCTGGTCCTTGACGGTGAGGTCATCGCCCTGCGGGAGGATGGGACCCCTCATCCGTTCCAGGTCACCATGAGTCGCTTCGGCCGGCGGCTCGACATCGTCCGGATGCGCCGGGAGATTCCGCTCACCCCTTTCTTCTTCGACCTTCTGTATCTCGACGGCGGTGCGCTCATGGATGAGCCGGCACGCCAGCGCCTGGCTGCGCTGGGCAGGCTGGCCCCTGCCCCGATGCTGGTGCCTCGACTGGTGACCAGCTCGGCGGAGGATGCCACCCGGTTTCTTCGAGGCGCAGTCGAGCGGGGGCACGAGGGCATCATGGCCAAGGCGCTTGAAGCTCCTTACGAGGCTGGTCACCGCGGGCGCCGCTGGCTCAAGATCAAGCCGGCGAACACGCTGGACCTCGTGGTCCTGGCGGCGGAGTGGGGCCACGGCCGCCGCCATGGCTGGCTCAGCAACCTCCACCTGGGCGCGCGGAACCCGGTGGACGGTGGCTTCGTAATGCTGGGGAAGACCTTCAAGGGCATGACCGACGAGATGCTGCAGTGGCAAACCGACCGGCTTCTGCAATTGGAACTAGCCCGGGACGGGATTACGGTGTACGTCAGGCCGGAGCTGGTGGTCGAGGTCGCATTCAATGAAGTGCAGGCCAGCACCCAGTACCCGGGCGGGGTTGCGCTTCGGTTCGCCCGAATCAAGCGCTACCGGACCGACAAGACGGCCCAGCAGGCAGATACCATCGATGCGGTGCAGCAGATCTATCATCGATCCCTCGCTTCGCTCGGGATGACCTAACCCAGAGGAATCAGCATGCGATCACATCTCTCCGCAGTCCTCACCCTCTCAGCGCTGGGCGTCGGATATGCCGATTCTCTCACCGCTCAGGTCCCCATCAAGGAGTGGCCCGTTCCCTATGCTGGCTCGCGCCCGCGGGATCCCTACGTCGACAGCAAGAACCGGGTCTGGTTCGTAGGCCAGGTCGGCAACTACATAGCCTACCTCGATCCCAAGACCGGGGAGTTCCGGCGGTACGAGATCGAGGACGGCGCCCTGCCCCACAACTTGATCGTGGACAAGAAGGACATGGTCTGGTACGCTGGGAACGGCAACGGACACATTGGCAAGCTGGACCCGGCCACAGGCAAGATCACCCGATATCCCATGCCTGATCCCGAGGCTCGGGATCCGCACACGCTTGTCTTCGACCACAAGGGCGACATCTGGTTCACGGTGCAGAATGGAAACTTTGTGGGACGTCTGGCCACCGGGACCGGCAAGGTGGACCTGATCGAAG
>DASRIN010000255.1:0-4897 GCA_035649975.1 Gemmatimonadales bacterium | reverse complement strand
GACCGGACTCGGAACCGGAGCCACCCGGCGGATCGACTCCCGCAGGCTACGCAGCGCGGCGCTGCTCCCGATCATCGAGCTCTCGGCGCCGAGCTGTCGCTGGAGCGCGGCGACCTGATCCCGAAGCCGCTTTCGCTCCAGCACCGCCTCTACCTCCTGGACCACCCGCTCCATCGGCTCGGCCTTGTCGATGAATCCGTAGGCGCCGAGGCGGACAGCCTCAATGCAGCGCTGGTAGTCACCGGTGCCGGTGTAGACGATCACCGGGACCTCACTGCCCTGCTTTTCCAGATTGCGAAGCACTTCGAAGCCATTCATCCCGGGCATTTCCAGGTCGAGAATGACGCAGTCGGCCGCGCTGGTTTGGAGGAGATCGAGAGCCTTGTTGCCGTCGCTCGCGGTGATCACCTCATATCCGGCCAGCCGCTCGAGGTCGTAGGCATACTGCTCCGCCAGAGCGGGCACGTCATCAACCACCAGGACGAGCGTCATCCGGCTGCTTCCTGTTGGGCGACCGGCAGCTCGACCATCACTCGAGTGCCCACGCCGGGTTCGGTCTCGACCTTGAGGGTTCCGTTCAGGTCCAGGATCAGTCGCCGGACGATGGAGAGCCCCAATCCGGTGCCTCCGGTCTTGGTGGTGTAGAAGTCGTCGAAGGCGCGCTCCAGCTGTTCCCCAGTCATTCCGGCTCCGGTATCGGCAACGGTGATCCGGATCCGGTCCGCCCCGGTGCTGCCTGCAACCGGCTCGGTAACCACGGTGACGCTGCCCTCAGGCCGGGCGGCAACGCTATCCAGCGCGTTGCCCACCAGGTTCTCCAGTACCCGCCGAATCATCAGGCCATCTCCCAGCACACTGGGCAAGGCGTCCGCCAACTGAGCTCGCACCCGGCCATCCTGGGGTCCGGTATTCCGGAGCACCTCGGCTACAATGCCGTTGATCTCACAGTGACGGCGCTCGGCGCCGGGAGAAAGCCGGTCGTAGTTCCGGGCGAGGGTATCGAGGTATTCCACGCTGGACTCCAACGTTGCCCGTCGGGCGGCAAAGATGCCCGGGAGCGAATCAGGGCTCTCGGTCGCGACCTGCGCCAGGTGGCGCAGCACATTTCGAATCGGCACCAGTCCGTTCTTGATGTCGTGATTGACCTGGCGTGCCAGATCACCAACGGCTACCCGACGCTCCGCCTCCCGCAGTCGAGCCGAGCTAGCCCGGAGCCGGTCGGTCATGGCGCCGAGCAGACGTGATAAGGCGCCGAACTCATCAGTCCGGCCGGTCTCGAAGCTCTGGTCCAGCCGGTCCAGGTCGATGGCTGCGGTCTTCTCCGAGAGCTCCCGCAGTGGGCGGCTGATCCGGCTAGAGAGCCATGCAGCGCACAAAACGGCGGCGGCCAGCGTGAGCGCCAGCGCCACCAGGACCCAGCGAGTCACGTCTCGTCGTAGGGCATTCACCGTCTCCAGTGTCTGGGTGACTTGGAGCCGCGCTGTATCAATGCGAACCGCGGGGTGCAGTAAATCCAGAAAGGGAAGCTGGACCTCGCGAATGACTCGTTCTGCTGCCGCAGGTTGGGGCGGCGCGCCGGGGTAGACAATCCCGGTCGCAATATCGCCACCCAGCTGCGGGGTTGCCTGGAGCCAGCGCCGGGCCTCGATACCGCCGACCAGGCTCACTCGTCTTCCAGCAAGTCGGACGGAATCGATCCGGGTGAGCGCAAGCAGCGTCGTGTCCGGGGTGCGGGTTCGTACCAGGACCAGGCTATCGGCAAGGCCGGAAAGGATTCTGGGCAGCTCCGGTTGTAGCTGATCGAACTGATTACGGAAATGCCCCGAGCTAAGGATGCGGCCGGTACTGTCCTGCAGTTGAAGCAGCGCCAGGCCGCTCAGTCGCATGGCCCCCTCGGCGTAGTTGAGCAAGTAGTGCCGGGAAGCCGGGTCGTTCTGTACGATAGCGAGCCGGAACCGGTTATCCCCCCCGAGTTCCGAGACCAGCGCCCGGAGCCGCGCGGCCACGTTGGCGCTCTCCCGCGCCAGGCTGGCCTCTAGGGCAGAGGCCGCCGCCGTGACCCGTGCCTCATACTCTCGGGTCAATCGCCGGTCCATCTCCCGGCGCACCCCGAGCGTCAGCGCGGCGAGCGGGAGGAGCACGGCGACCAGGATCGCGAGGAAGAGCCGGGTGCGAAAGCTCACGGCCTGATTACCCGCACGGCGCCATCCCAATCGACGGTCAATGGCGGAGAGCCCTTTCGGACGATCGCTCTGGGGCGGGTATCGATGAGCGGCAGCATGGTCATTCCGGATGGCAGGCCCGCCAGCTCGGTACAGGGGTCGAGGCTCCGCCTGGGCACAGCGTGAATGTACGCCAGCTCGGTACCTTGTCGGAGAGATATGTCGAAGGCGGCCGGCTCCAGACCAATCGCCCTTAGACTCAAACCAGGGCCGGCCAGCGCCACCAGCCGACCGGCCAGCGCCTGGGCAACCTCATCACCTGCGACGTAGGCCAGGCGCGGTGAGAGGGACGGAGTTGCAACTGCGGGACGGGGACACTCTGCCCCAGAGCCCAACCAGTCGACCGGCTCCGCCGCACGAGCCTCGACTTGCACCGCGTCCTGCGCCAGCGAACGGCGCTCCTCTTCCGTTTTGCCGATCGCGATGGGCTGTGCTCCGGCCGGCTGGAGCAGCAGATAAGTCCGATTCCAGGGTAGTGGGAACGACTGGAACGAGGGGCGACCCGACCCGTAGTCAATGAGCGCCGGGTCCCGAGTAACGATGAGGTCCGCACCCCGATCGAGGGCGTCCCTCGCGTCGCCATTGAGTGGGAACTTCAGCTCGATAACCGGTCGCTCTGCAGCCGAAAGGATGATTCCTGAAGGGCCGACCGTCGGCATGCTGGCGGGGATGGCCAGGGCTGGGTCCGCCAGGATAGCGGGCGGAGTGTCGGAGGGTGGGGTGACATGGATGCGCAGCTCCCGCTGGCCTACGGGGTGGACCGAGTCCAGTCCCGGCGGTCGCCGTTCCCGGATGGCTGCGGTTATGCTTTCAGCGATGCGAGCCGGGGTGAACACCGCGCTGGAGGTCGGACCGGCGCTCTCCCGCAGGGTGAATGTCCAGCTCCCTCCATTCGCCTCCTTCTGCCAGGACTCGGCCAGGTCAGGAAGAGTCTCGCCCTCGCAATCGAGGCGAATCAGATTGGGATAGAGGTTACGAAAAAGAAGTCGCTCGCTGTCGTTTGCCGGCTGACGCGCATGAGCCAGATCGACCGGCTCGGAAAGCGCTACGGTAAACGTGTCGAGGGACGGGGCCGAGTCGGTGTCAATGCGACAACGGTCGGTGAAGGCGGGGTGGGGTGGAGTCCCGGGCTTAGGGGCACAGCGGGCCAGCGCGAGCAGAAGGACGGCGCCGGCAGCGGCGCCTAGGACTCCGTGACCACGAATGGGCTGCCCCCCAGCTTGGCCTTGATCTTTGGCAAGTCCGCGGCAGCCGCAGCCTTAGTGGCGTAACTGCCGACCCGCACCTTGTACAATCCGCCTTCTTCGACCAGCACCACGTCGAAGCCGCGCGACTTCAACCTGGCCGCCTCCGACTGCGCGGTGGCTACACTGCGTACCGCGGTGATCTGAATCCGGTACCGGATGCTCGCATCGGGCGGCTTGGCGGCCGCCACCGTATCAGCACGGCGCCCAGCCGGCTCCGGGGTGGCGGCCCGCGGGTGCGGCGTCGGTGGAGCGGGACTGGGCGCGGGCGACGGGCGCTCTGGTTCTACTCCAGGGTTGAGGGGCACGCCGCTGTCAGGCGGCAGGGCACCCACGACCTGGCCCGAGTCTCTGGCCGGAGTCGGGTTGGGCTGACTGTCGCGAGGCGGGCCGGCGGCGGCAAACTGAGTGCAGCGCTGGTTCAGATAGCCGAGCTGGTTTTGCAGCTCGATGTTTTCCCTCGACGCAGCCATCCCTTCGCTGATCCAGCGGCAGGCCAGCTCGGGCCGCTTCTGGTCAAAGTAGGTCCGCGCCGCCCAGTAGGAGGCTTGGGGGAGCAGAGAGCTGCCGGGATAGTCCAGCCGGATCCGCTCCAGATTTCGGGCGGCCCCATCCAGGTTTCCGCTGGCGTAGTCGAGCTGCACCAGCCGGAGCAGGGCATCGTCGGCCCAGCTGGAGGAGGAGTACTCCACTGCCACCCGCTGTAGCTGCCGCCGCATGTCCCCGGCGTCGTTGGCCACCATGGCCTGGGTATACACGATTTGGGGATACAGCGTGTCACCTGGTGAAGTGCTTGCCAGCAGGCGCTGGACCTTGAGCCGGGCCGAGTCGCCCTGGCCTTGCTGCGCCTGACGGATGATCTCTACGAGACGGGGGTCGGTCTGGGCGTGCGCGGCAAGAGTGGAAAGAGCGGAAAGGGCGTAAACTGCGGACAGACCACGGAGGAGCTTCCTCACGCTGCCTCCGCTACTGCCACGCCGAGCCGCAGCACCAGATCGGTGAGCACCCCGCGTTCGTCAGAGAGGGTCGTGGTCTTGAGCGCCTGATCGGCCTCGAGGGCTGCTCGGAGTGCGGCCCGGATCCGACGAGCGGGCCAGTCGCCCGCAATGCGAGACCAGAGCGCCGCCTCGTCCCGGTAGCCCAGCAGTCCCTGGGGCCGGTTTCGGAACAGTGCCTTGACGACCGCTTCCTCCAGGCTGCGTCCGCGCATGCCGGTGTCGTAGAGACTCCGTGTAGTGGCGAGCCCCAGCAGCGCCGTGCCGAGCGCGGTCACCAGTTTGACCCCGGAGATGCCGGGTTGCGCCAGGATGGCCGGCACCAGGCTGACTGCCCGACTGGTTCGATCCTCCAGCACCGCCGTGCGCCAATCCCACTGGGTCTCGCCCTGGCGGACACCCACCAGTTCGGCGATCCGCTCCGAGGTGATGGCGG
>DASRIN010000254.1:0-2100 GCA_035649975.1 Gemmatimonadales bacterium | reverse complement strand
CCCATGGTTGCCGCCATCCCCTTGATCGTATGGATGGCCCGGAATAGCCGGTCTACCGGCTCCGCGGCTGCGGGCTCTTTCTCCCACTCCAGCAGCGAGTGGTTGCAGGCCTTGAGGTGCTCGCGGCTTTCGGTAACAAAGAGTGCGGCGTATTTGGAGAGGTCCATGGTTACGCCAGGACGCGCTGGACCGCCTCGAGCACCCGGGATGGCTGGAATGGCTTGACCACGAAGTCTTTCGCGCCGGCCTGAATGGCCTCGACCACTAGGGCCTGCTGGCCCATGGCGCTGCACATCAGGATCTTGGCGTCGGGATCGGCCTTGCAGATCTCGCGCACCGCCTCGATCCCTCCCATGTCGGGCATGACGATATCCATGGTGACCAGATCCGGCTTGAGCTCCCGGTATTTCTCGACCGCCTGCAAGCCCGATTCGGCCTCACCTACTATCTCGAACCCGGCCTGGCTGAGGATGTCGCTGATCATCGTGCGCATGAAGACGGCGTCGTCGCAGACCAGCACGGTGTGATTCACGGACTCCCTCCCTTTAGCCGCCGATGATCGGCGCGAACACGGCGTTCATGTCGAGCAGAATGAAGTGCCGGTCAGAGTTGAGTCCGACACCCTGAACCAGGCGGGGGTCGACCCCGGGAAGTTCCTGGCGCTCGACCACGCAGTCGGCCGGCAGCTCCAGGAAGTCCAGCACCTGCCCCACACCCAGCCCATAGGTCTTGCCCTTGACCTCGAGCACGACAATGGCGCCCTCGTCGGATGCCCGTCGCTCCTGCTGCAGGAGCAGGTGCCCGTCGAGAACGGTGAGCAGGCTGCCTCGAACGTTGACCAGCCCTTCAACCGTATCCGGCACACCAGGAATCCGGGTGGCCGGAAGGCGGGGTAGGATCTCACGCACGATCCCTGCCGGGGCCGCGCAGACAACCTCACCGATTCGAAAGATGACGGCGTGAAGCGCGGGGGAGTTAGCCATCTCTATTGAAGAAACGAAGATAGCGGAGGGGGTCTGGACGGGCAACCAGTTCTTCGCCACCTGCTGCAGCCAACGTTGGCGCCAGATCCGAGGGCCACTCGGAGGTGAACTCAAGTGGTGCTCCGCTCACAGGATGGCGGAATGCCAGAGCAGCCGCGTGGAGGGCCTGACGGGGCGTGGCCTGCGCGATGCGCTCCGCTGCCCGCCGTTGAGCGCCGGAGATCCGCCGACTCCCTCCGCCACCGTACACCGGATCCCCCACGATCGGGTGGCCCACGTGCTCCAGATGGAGCCGGATCTGGTGGGTGCGCCCGGTCTGGAGCTCCAGCCGGAGCAGGTCGACCACGTCAAACCGAGCCACTACCCAGGCATCGGTGGTGGCAGATCGACCGCGAGGCGACACCACCATCCGCTTCCGGTCGGACGGATGCCGAGCCACATGGGCGTCGATGCGCAGCGGGCTTTCGTCCAGATGGCCCCACCCCAGGGCGGCGTAGGTTCGCCGCACTCGGCGCGCGGCTATGGCAGCTGCCAGCCGGCGATGAGCCAGATCGGTTTTGGCAACGATCATGAGACCGGACGTGTCCCGATCCAAGCGGTGGACGATGCCCGGGCGGCCCTCGGCTCCCCCGGCCAAGGTGGTCCCTCGAGCCACCAGTGCATTGACCAGGGTGTCGTCCCAGTGGCCCGGGGCGGGATGGACCACCAGTCCCGCCGGTTTGTCGATGATAGCCAGATGTTCGTCTTCGAAGACGATGGTGAGCGGAATGGCCCGTGGCTGCAGGGTTCGCGGTGGTTCGTGGCGAGGGAGGCGAACGGTGACCGTGTCACCGCGAGAGAGTATCCGAGAAGCTCGGGCCGGCTTTCCTCCAATACTGACTAGTTTATCCGCGATGAGTCTCGCCGCCTGGGTGCGGGAATAGCCCAGTTGATCGGCGAGAAAGCGATCGAGTCGTTCGGTGGTATCAGTGGCAACGGTGAAGTGAAACTGCTGGTCGGGATCCTCCTGCCCCGCTGCCCCGCTGCCCCGCTGCCCTGCGGTCACCCCGCCGCGGCCGACTCCGGCTCCGGCCGTCGGGCGTCTTCCCGCCACAGCGAGATGGCGAGTGCAATTGCA